>JBBAAG010000028.1 GCA_041658405.1 Elusimicrobiota bacterium | reverse complement strand
GTTGTATTATCGTAATGCCGGGACAATTGCGTATTCCGGGTGGGAGATGCAGAAGGCCGGGACTAACGGGTATACAGGGTATATCCCCAGGAATATTGTTACCGTCGGAGGGATTGAGTATTATATAGAAGCGGTTGATAATAATAATAATCGCGGGTATGTGCCGATAGGGTATAGCACTGCGCCGTATATGATTACCATAAGGCGTACAGTGAGTATGTTGAGAGGGCAGGTACGGCAGAAGGGCAGCGGGGTTGCGCTGAGCGGCGCGTTGTGTGTGTTAAGCCCGGGGAATGTTAAGTATAACACTGATGTTAACGGGAATTATGTGTTTGATAATTTGAACCAGGGAACGTATTTTCTTTCCGTAAGTAAAACAGGGTTTGTTAACAGTGATGTTTTGAGGATAAACCTTCCAGTCGGGGAAACTATTACTCAGAATTTTACGCTTTCAGAAACAGATACCTCGTCAGTATCCAGCACGGTAGTGGTGGTTAATTCCGTATTTTCGCCTAATCATTCGGATACCAGAAAAAGTAAAGCCGTGTTCAAAATTAATATTAATAATGCAACAACTCAAAATGTGGTACTAAAAATATATGGTAGTACCGGGAGGCTGGTGCGTGTTATCGATAATTCCGATATCGGTATGGTTGCATTGGTGAGTAATGAACTTCAGATGTATTGGGATGGATATAATGAAAACAGTTCTCAAGTGTCAAGCGGAGTGTATTTTTTCCAGGTGGAACTGGAAGGCAGTGTGAAGTCATCAGGCAAAGTTGTTGTCGCGAAGTAGGGCGTTTTATCATAAGTGCCTACATTGTTATACAATAAGTGTGTAAAACGGTTTACTAGTGCGGGATGGTGTAGTGCGCAAAAATATTTACTGCTAAAATTGTGTTGTTTATCAATCAAAAAAAGTGTAATATTTTATATATACGTTATAAATGCATAAACACGGGTGGCAGCTGTGTTGCAAGTTCTTTTTTTTAATAATAAACTATTAATAATATAGCTTCCTCAAAAATTTGTGTGTAGTAAATTAAGAAAGGTGCGGTGCTAAGAAGTATGTTAATCGTAGGTGAACGCATAAACGCAAGCCGGAAACTTGTTAATGCAGCAGTATGCCAGAGAGATGTTGAACATATAAAAAAAGAAGCTGTTTCGCAGTCGGATGCCGGGGCGGATTTTATAGATGTTAATGTCGGGACTTTTGTTAATAATGAGGGCGAGATGCTGGAATGGGTGATAAATGTTGTACAGGGTGCTGTCGATAAGCCGTTATGCTTGGATAGCCCTAACCCGGATGTGCTTATCCGCGGATTGAAGTTATGCAAAAATACGCCGATGATAAATTCTATTTCCGGAGAACCGGGACGTTACGAAAAAATTGTTCCTCTGGTTAAGGAGTTTGATACCAATATTGTTGTCCTGTGCATTGGTGAACAGGGTATGCCGAGTTCTGTAGAGGAACGCGTTAACTACGGGTCTGTTCTTATCGACCGGTTAGTTAAGGATAATGTAGCGGTTGATAAAATTTATGTTGACCCGTTAATTATTCCACTGGGGACTGATAATAAACAGGGAGCGTATGTGCTTGAAACGTTGCGGGTTTTTAAAGCTAAGTATCCGGGGATACATTTTATCTGCGGGTTGAGTAATATATCGTACGGGTTGCCGAACCGGTGGTTGATAAACCAGGTGTTCCTGGTTTCCGCAATGGCTGCAGGTCTCGATGGTGCGATACTTGATCCGACGGATAAAAAAATGATGGCTAATCTCTATGTTGCGAATGCGATACTCGGGAATGATGAGTACTGTATGAATTATATTTCCGCGCATCGTGAAGGTAAACTGGGGATTGAGAAGTAGGTTGTATTTTTATGAGTTGTTGTAAGATTGCGCGTTCAGTTAGTTTTGTATTACTGATATTATCGGTGATATGCCCTGCAGGGTATGCTGCGGATATACGGATAGGGTTGACTTATAAAAGCAGCCTGTATCCGAACAGCCTTGCGGGGTTAGCCTCTGTTTATGTTACTGGCATTCAAAAGTATGAGATTTATGATACGGCTACAAAAACAGTTATTTTCTCTGGGAATTATAGTAAACGCATAGATGTAAGCGGGACTAAGGTTTCTGTAGATACTAAACTTTATACCGGCCCGCTGGTGTTACGCGGATACCAGAGTGATCCCAATGTAATTGTAGGCATAGGGACTGATAATTATCACTGGACAAAGTTCCGGGGGGAATTAAAGTTTTCATCGAACGGTACGTCGTTAGAGATTATTAATGTTCTTGATATGGAACAGTACCTTTACGGCGTTGTGCCTTCAGAGATTGGTACCAGTGCACCGATTGAAGCGGCAAAAGCACAGGCGATTGCCGCAAGGACGTTTGCGTTCGGATCTATGAGAAAACATGACTCCCTGGGATATGACCTCTGTAGTTTGGTGGACTGCCAGGCGTATAAGGGGTATGATATTGAACGTAGTACACTTAATAGCGCGGTAGATCTTACTTGCGGATTGTCAATGAAATATAATAATCAAACGTTGAAGTATGTGTTTTATTTTAGTAACTGCGGGGGTAAAACTGCTAATACTGAAGATGTTTGGGGCGGTACCGCACTTGGGTATCTGCGTAGTATTGAAGATAAGAGTGTTGGGATGGCAACGACTTATTGTTCGGGAGCTACTGATTATACATGGGTACTGACTATGACAAGTACTGCGTTGTTGACAAAGCTTAAAGCAAATAATAATACTGCACCAGCAAGTTCTGAATCAGTAATTTCTGCCAACGGAATACTAGTAACGAGTACTGATGTATCCGGGCGGGCAAAAAATGTTAGGATAACCTATGCTTCACCGTCAGAAATAGTTGATGTTACCGGTGTACAGTTCCGCTCGGCTATTGGTTCGGTAGATTTTCAAAGTACGCTGCTTACCGGCATCACCTATAATTCCGGGTCGTATACTTTCTCAGGGAAAGGGTTTGGCCACGGGGTGGGTATGTGTCAGGACGGTGCGTTGAAGATGGCGGTTGCGCCGTATAACAAAACGTATGATCAAATACTGAAACAATATTTTACAGGGATTGTGATAAGCGACGAATCCGGCCCGATGATTGCGCATACGCAGGTTAGTTCCGCAGCGTATAATACGGCGTTAACGGTTTACGCGAATGTTACTGACGGTACAGCAGTGGGAAGCGCTAAGGTGTATTACTGCACAAATATCGTTGGGACATATTCTTCAGTAAACATGGCATCGCTCGGCGGTGGGCGGTATTCCGCTATAATTCCCGCAACAGCGTTTACCTCTAAGTATTTGTATTACTACTTTTATGCGGTTGATACCGGTTTAAACGCTGCGTATTTCCCTGCAACATATAGTATTGCACCGTTTAAGATTACGGTTGGGCCAAGTGATGTTGATGCACCGGTGATCGTTCATTCTCCGGTACGCGGTGCTGCGCCTCTGACTGCAATAATTATTTCCGCAGGGGTTAACGACGCTACCGGAATAGGGTCG
Organism: Elusimicrobiota bacterium; assembly: GCA_041658405.1. NCBI lineage: Bacteria > Pseudomonadati > Elusimicrobiota > Elusimicrobiota bacterium. The sequence goes on along the minus strand of JBBAAG010000028.1, from coordinate 30,088 downwards.
GTAATTTTATTTTATAAACGTGATACCAGCAGTGTTTTTACATCGCAGTTTATGCCTAAGACATCGGGTAGTACGTATTCTACGCAGATAAGCGCAAGTGAGGTTACAGGGAATATTGATTATTATATCCAGGCAAAGGATTCGTCGGATCTTGAAAATATGAAAGAGGCCGGTACTGCTGATAGTCCATACCGTATACTGGTTTCCAGTAGCGATACCACCGGCCCGGTTGTTACACATACGCCGCCGGGGAATAAGACAGAAGGCGATATAGTTATTATTTCAGCGACAGTGACTGACGGTAGCGGGGTGGAGGCTGTAATGCTGTATTATCGCAAAAAAGGGGATAATGTATACGGTTCACGCGCTATGCTTACGAGTAACGGGACTGTGTATGAAGCACCGGTGCCAAGTGATATTGCAAAGTATCCGGGGGTAGAATATTATATTATCGCATGGGATATTACCACGTTCAGGAATTCCGGATATTACGGGTCTGCTGTAAGCCCGAATACCGTTAATATTATAAGTAGTAACGGAACTAATGGCGGGTCAGGGACAAATAATGGTACTGCTGCCGGTGAGGCTAAGGTGGTCAATACGCCGAATTCGTCCGGGAGTTATAGTATAGGTATCAACGCCGGTACGCAGGCATCGTCTGCTGTGAGTGATGTGGTTATAAAGATATATGATCTGCGCGGGCGTATTGTTCGGATGCTTGATAGTACAAACGCGCAGTTGGTAGTGAAGAACGGCGTTACAACGTTTGTATGGGATGGGAAGAAAGATAATGGTGAACTGGTATCCGGCGGGGTGTATTTATACCAGTTGGAGTCAGGGGATGGAATTATTTCCGGTAAGATTATTATCGCAAAATAGGTGTGTTATATAATAATTAAGTGATGTGTAAAGGAGAATTTGTAAGATGAAAGTAAAGATGTTGTCAGTTGTTTTGGCGTTAACCTTATTTTCGGGTGCGAATAGTTTTGCTGCGGTATCCGGCGGGATTATTACACCAAAAAAGTTTGAGTTTAAACTTGCATACTCAAATCCTGAACTACAGGGGCAGGGGTATAAGGCGTTTGCCAGGGTTGTGGAAGTTGATGCCATTCCGCAGGATGATGCCGAAAAAATTAGGATCATTATTAACGAGATGCTGAAGGGGCCGAATGTAACTGAAGCAAAGCTCGGGGTGAAACTCGCTGCGAAGAAAAATAATGCGTATGTCCAGAAAATTAGCTTACAGCCAAACGATATTGACGGGCGGACTCTATATCTTGAGTTAAGCCCGGAAGTTGTGGTTGGCGGGATTGACGATGACCTTTTGGCTGGGTTGTATGACCAGGTGCAGTGGTCGCTCTGGGAGTCGGGGTTTGCGGATATTAACGGGCTTGATATTCGTATTGTAAACAAAAAAGGTGTACCGCGCGCGCTAGGGCATTACACCACAAAACTTGAGTACGAAGAAAAAGATTTTATTAAGAAATAATTTTTTGGTTTTTTATAGAAGGAGACCTGATTTAATGTTGGCAGTAAAACGTTTATTTGCAGTAGGAGTGATGGTATTACCGTTGTTTTTGTCGCCGGTACCAGTGTCTGCGGAATTGCCTCTCGAAGGACGGGTTTTTGCGGTTAATCCCGGGCATGGTATGCTCTGGGAGACTGCGTTGACCCCTGATGCGTTCACTACGGAACGCGGGGCGTCATTCGGCGGGATTGAGGATTATTCTAATCCTATGCATACCTGGCATATTATGAACTACATACTTGAAAGCGGCGGGGCTACGGCGTATCAGGTTCGGGAGTATTATAATTACAACAATAGCAGTGTTAAGTACGGGCTCTCTCATCCATATGCAGGGGCGGAAAATCAGCCGTTGTTCAGAATGACTGCGCCGTATTGGATGAAGAAGGATCCGTTGGGATTATTAATCCCGGAGACTGTGCACCGGACAACGTATTATTATACCAACCCTACCGGCGCAGGGGCGGCAAATGAAAAAAACCGTTCTAACCGTTCACGTCCGTTTTTTGCGAACTGGTTAATGAAAGACAAGCTTGGGCGGTGCGATGCTATGATCACTGTACATACAAACGCAGCATCCGGTACAGCTCGGGGGACGTTGATGTTGATTGACGGGGATAATAATTCGGATGATGCTGAGGATTATGATGGTACTGATATGGCGGAACATACCGCAATTTATAGTAAGGCGAAGACGTTGTCAACTACTGTTCTAAATAAGGTTGTGTCGCAGCTTCAGAGTTATGTTGATCCTACCTGGTCAAAAAATGGTTCCAGCGGGTTCCTGTACCGCACATTTTCGTATGCTGAAAATAGGTATACAAAAACGCCGTATGCTATGCTCGAAGCGGGCTTCCATGATAACGCGATTGACGGGCCGCAGATGATTACTGACCGGTGGAATATGATCTTCGGGCAATCGGTGTATAAAGCGTTATGCGATTATTTTAAGGCAACTGATTATAATTTGCCGTCACAGATCACTGATCTCGTTGCGGCACCGGGTTTTGCTGCCGGGCAGGTGAGGTTAGTATGGACCGCACCAGGAGAAGACGGGACTCTGGGGTCTGCTTCAGCGTATATCGTGAAATATTCAGCAAGCGCTATCACCAGTACTACTACGTTTAATGCTGCAACTACGTATACTCAAACATGGATTCCTAAAAAACGGCGTTCACGGGAGGAGTATATCCTTACGGGGTTCACTCCGGGGAATACGTACCATTTTTCTGTACGGTCAAAAAATTTTACGAATGATACTTCACGCGTGTCTAATCCTGTCTCCGCTGTTGTCTCCAATTCCACCGGCGTGGCGGTAGGGAAAATATCTGGGACTGTAAAAGGGTTGATGACAGATGAAGGTATTGCTGCGACAGTTACACGTGATCCCGACGGGAGTAGTATGCTGGCGTCTTCCGGAGGAGTATTTGCTTTTAATGACCTTTTTGCTGGGAGTTATTCAATCACCGCAGCGGCGGCAGGGTATACATCCTCAACTACTGTCTGCGCTGTAGTGGCTGGGGGTACTACGACAGTAGTGATTTCATTATCCGGGGGGACTTACGGGATGATTACCGGGAAGGTTACGGATAGTGTCCTCTCTGTAGAGTTAAGCGGTGTAAAGGTTACGGATGTTACCGGCGGGGGGATCGCTTATACTGATAATGACGGGGTGTATAAACTTGTAAAACTTTCAGCAGGGGCGCATCAGATTAGTTTCCAGTATAGTAACTACGCAACGAAGAGTAAGCTTGTGGTGGTGACTGCAGGACAGGTGACAACCTCAGATGAAACACTGGTTTCTACCGGAGGGTCTACCTACGGGGTTATTACCGGGACAATTAAGAACTCACAGAATTCGCAGTTAATCTCCAACGCTGTGTGTGTGTTAAGCCCGGAGAGTTTGCAGAAGCTGACCAACGGCGAGGGTGTGTACCGGTTTGAAAATGTTGTTATGGGGAGCCATACGGTTACCGTGAGTTACGGCGGGTTTATTACTAAAGCTGTTAGTACAAACCTTGCGCCCGGTGCAACGGCGACATTAAACATTAACCTCGTTCCCGATGGCAGCGGGGGGAGTGAGACAAAGATTTACGGGAAAGTTTTACTATCCGGAACCACTACGGCTATATATGATGCGGATATTATCTTGTATCTCGATAGCGTGCAGGTTGGGAGTGCGTTGAAGTCGGGAAGTGATGGTTCATACGAGTTCGGTGACTTAAGTCCCGGGAGTTATGTTCTTGCGGTGTCCAAGAACGGGTACGAATCCGCAAGAGTTGATATAACCCTGGTTGCTAATGAAGCAAAGGTTGTGAATGCCAGCCTCACAAAAAGCGAGGTCAGTGAGTTAAGCGGTGTGGTTAAGGATAAGAGTACGCAGCAGCCGATAGCGGGTGTTGCTGTGAAGCTTACAAAGAGTTTAATTGAGAAAACTGCGGTGACGGGTTCTGACGGGGTGTTTAGTTTTACGAGTTTAAACTTTACCAGCTGTAAGTTGTCATTCAGTAAAGTGGGGTATGATTATAAAGAAATGAATGTTACCCTTGTACTTGGGATGCCGAAAAATGTTGCGGTTGAGCTTACGCAAAAGGGTAATCTTGAGGAAGTAAAGGTTAAGGCGGTGTATATACCGGTATCTTCCGACGGGACAGAAAATTTGTTGCCAATGAAGTTTAATCTTTCGTCCGGGAATGAACTTGCTGCAGTGAAAATTTATGATATTAAAGGGCGTATGGTTAAGAACGTTGAAGATATACAAACTAACGGGGCGGAGGTTACTGCTACTTGGAATGGTACGGATTCTGCCGGGAGGAAGGTTGCCAGCGGGGTGTATTTTTATCAGATAGAGTCCGGTGGGAAAGTAAGAAGCGGGAGAGTGTTGGTCGCTAAATAAAATATTTATTGTTTAATTTAATCTGTAGTTATACGGAAGGATGCGTAAAATGAGTAACGTAAAAAAGTTGTTTGCCGTAGGCGTAGGGATGGTAGTTGCAGTAACGGGGATAGTGGCAGGGGTTTCATTGTTGGCAGCTGCTGGTGCGGGTAATAACGCAGTAGCGGGTAAGGTGGTTAAAGCGCCGCTCGTAGTTAAACAAAGCAGTAGTGCGGTTGCTGTAAGTACAGCGCCTGTTTCAGATGCTGTTCCTCCGATACCTGCAGGGAATAATAAGTATAAGATTTCTTTTATGAAGGACTCGTATCCCGGTGATTTGGAACGCGAAGCGCCGGCAGCGGAAGATTTACCTGCGGATCCCGTAGAACGCACGAAATATATTATTAAAGAATGGTTACAGGGGCCGACTGACGAAGAGAAAGCGCTGGGATATACTACGTTGATTAGTACCGGTGCTTGGATTAAGTCGTGTGTATTTAATAAAAATGAAGACGGGTATTACGTTGTAGAGATAGATTTTAGTACGGAAATCTTAAAGAATCTGGATGAAGAAAAAATTTGGTTCATTCATGACCAGATGGCGTATATGCTTACCTCCATGGGAATGGATAATATTGTCGGGACTAAGATGACTGTCGGGGGTAGGGCGTTAGCGTCGTATCTTGAAGGTAATAAACGGAAGGAGTAGTGGGTATACTGCGGTTTAGGAGAAACGGGTTATCTCTAATATTAACTGTTTTATTCGTGCTTACCGCCGGTGGGGATGTTATTTACGGCGGTGTGCTGGCGGGAAGGCATATTGTTATCAGTCCGGGGCATGGGTGGCAGTGGAACCCTAATGATTTAGCCACAACACTGGATTGGTATACCGAACGTACAGCGCAGCAGCTTGGGCTGATTGAAGATTTTAATAATCACTGTATCGCACGGCATGTAAAGGCGTATCTCGATGATGCAAGTGCGTTGACGCATACTGTGCGGGATATGAATCCCGGGACAATGGAACTTATCTACACCGGACAGGGGCCAAACACTGCTATTGTAACAAAACCGTGCCATTATCCGCGGTGGCAGGTGGGGACAAGATATTATTTTCATGGAAATTTTTATGGTGAGAACGTTCCTGCTGCAGTATATGACCCTGCTTACGGGACTGGTACAGAAAAAAATAAGTGTTTACGCAGCCGTACGTATTACGCAAACTGGTTGAGGAAGCAGTATAATAAATGCGATCTTTATCTGGGTATACACTCTAATGCTTCAAGTACGCAGCCGGCGCCACGGGGAACTGTAGTGTTGTGCGATAATGATAATAATTCTAACAGCGCGTCGGATTATGATGGCGGAGATTTTTCTGAGCATACATTAAATATCACGAATAGTTATAATTTTGCAAAAAAACTTGCTGCACAGGTTGTCGCGATGTTGAAAACTTATTACGACCCAACCTGGGCGCCGATATATAATGCCTATGGTGTATGGCAGGCGGATTATAAGTGGTGGGAGACACGGGGTGTACAAAAACCTAGTGCCACGATTGAGTACGGGTTTCATACAAGCGTTGATGATTCCAGGGCGTTACTTGACGAGAAAGCGCGGAGGTTGATGGCGCTGGGGGCATACAAAGGTATCTGCGATTATTTTGGGGTTACGGATTATGATTTACCGTCAGTAGTGACAGACTTGCGTGTGTATCCAGGTAACGGTGTCGGGCAGGTGCGTATAACGTGGACTGCGCCGGGGGAGGATGGGACATATCAACCGGCAAAGCTCTATGTTCTTAAATATTCTACCGCGAGTATTGACTCTACGGTAAAGTTTACCGCCGCAAAAACGTATACTCAGTCGTGGTTGCCAAAAAAACGGTATAGTAGAGAAGAGTATGTCTTGAGTAATCTTTTAGCCGGGGTGACTTACTATTTTTGTTTGCAGTCAAAGAATGATACAAATGATACTTCTAAAATTTCAAATTGTACGTCGGTAGCAGCACAGGCGGTTGCCGGTGCGAATGTGCCTGTTGGCACGGTTAAAGGAAAGGTTGTGGATTTGGTTACTAAGATGCCAGTGGTTGCTGCAGAACTGCTGGTTTCACCTGAAAATATTGGGGTTACTCCCGGGGTTGACGGGGGATACGCGGTCAGCGGGTTGAGTGAGGGTGAGAATACTGTTACTGTTACGGCTCAAGGGTATATCACCGTATCGTCAACTACATGGGTAGTTGCGGGAGCGACGGTATCCATAAATTTTGAGCTTCTGTTGAGTACGTATGCGACGTTGACCGGGATAGTCAGGGATAAAAGTTCAGGGGCGGGAATTTATAACGCAAGAGTGCAGTTAGCAGGAACTGGTAATGTTAGCGTAAATACGGATATTAACGGTTGGTATGGTGTTGGTAGATTGGCAACCGGGGCGTATTATCTTACAATTTCATGTGATGGATATCAGTCCGGGAGTCAGATTGTGACATTAAGCGCAGGGAATGAAACTGCGGTGAATATGCAGTTAACCCCATTAGGTGCAGGGGTCAGTAAAGGTGTTGTCACCGGAACTGTAAAGATTGCCGGAACGAGCGGGTATATTTCCGGCGCGGCGTGTACATTATACCCTGAAATTATTACTGTTGTGACGGATGGTGCCGGGATTTACCGGTTTGGCAATATTGTTGTCGGGAGTCATACGGTAACGGTTGTATACGGCGGGTACCAAACTTTAGCGTCGACCTGCGCACTGGTTTCCGGTGCAACTGTATACCTTGATTTTGGTTTATCAGCGGGTAATACGCAGTCCGGGGGTAGGTTGTTTGGTGTAGTAAGTGCCGGGAGCGAGGATGTTATTATTTCCGGTGCGGTGTGTACGCTGCAACCAGGGAATTATGGTACAACTAGTATGGATGACGGGAGTTATGTGTTTACTGGATTATCCACAGGAACGTATGTTTTATCCGTCAGTAAGACTGGGTATCGTGCAAGTGCGGAAACTGTTGTGATGAATGAGTATATAATGGAATTTAATGTTACGCTTGTCCAGCAGAGGAGCAGCGTTATCAGCGGAAGGGTGTTTAACAAAAATACTGGGAACGGGGCAGGCGGGTTGATAGTAAATGCTGTTAAAGGTAATACCGCCAGAACTGTTGTTACTGATGAGGATGGGCGGTATCGTATTGAAAATATAAGTGAAGCCGGATACTGGACGTTGACTGTCGGGAGCGTGGGGTATAAGGAAGTTAGTTCTAATTTATACGTATCAATCAGCGGTGAATTATTTCAAAATTTTGAGCTTGTGCCGTTTGAGAGTTTGGAGAATATAGTTATCAGCGCGAAGGTTTTTACGCCGGTGGATACAAATGGTAGTAAAAAAAGTTTGAGGATAAGTTTTAGTTCAGATACCGGCGATACTGTCAATGCTAAAGTTGTTGTTTATGATATTCGCGGGAGGGTAGTTAAGGAGTTGGAAAAAGATTCTTCCAGCGCTGAGGTTAACGCGTTATGGGATGGGACGGATAATTCAGGGCGTGAGGTTTCAAGTGGGGTGTATTTTTATCAGATTGAAGCTGGGGGTAAGGTTAGAAACGGTAAAGTTGTTGTCGCTAAGTGAAATGCAAAGTGTAACTTTATAAGAATGATATTTTAAATTTATTCGTATTATAGAGGAGTGTAAGTAAAAATGAAGAAACTGGTAGCCTGGTGTGGTTTTAGCGTCTTAATTATTTTTGCGCTATTGATTGCAGGGACAGTAGAGGTTGATGCCGGAGCGTTGACCGGGAAAAATATTGTGTGCAGCCCTGGTCATGGGTGGGTGTGGAATTCAACTCTCACGCGGTGGGCGACGGAACGCGGAGAGGCGCAGTTAGGGATGATTGAAGATTTGAATAATTACTGCATTGCACGGCATGTGAAGACGTATCTCGAAGATGCTGGCGCTGGGCTTCACTGGGTTAGGGATATGAGTTCTAAGAATAGCGATAAGTATACAGGGAAAGGGCCGGATCCGTCAACTGTGACAATCGCAGCAAATTATCCGTGGTGGCAAATAAGTTCACGGTATTATTTTTATGTAAATCGTTCCAGTGAGAATGTACCGGCTACGGTTTACAGCGCGTCCTGGGCGTCAGGGGAAAGTAGTAAGAGTTTGCGCAGCCGCACGTATTATGCTAACTGGAAACGTAAGGAATTTAATAAGTGCGATCTGTATCTTTCCATGCATTCAAATGCTACCAGTTCCGCTTCATCACGCGGGGTAGTGGTATTGTGCGATAATGATAATAATTCTACTGATGCGTCAGATTATGACGGCGGGGATTTTAATGAGCATACGTCAAATATTACAAATAGTTATAATTTTGCGAAAGCTTTGGCAGCAAAGCAGCTTAGTATTATGAAAACGTACTATGATTCCGGGTGGAAGACTACCTACAATGCGCTTGGGGTGTGGCAGGCGAACTGGAAATGGTGGGAAGTGCGCGGGGTGCAGAAGCCAAGTGCGTTGATCGAGTACGGGTTTCATACAAATTTGGACGATACAAAAGCGTTAACCGACGAAAAAGGAAGAAGGTTACTCGCACAGGCAACTTATAAAGGTATCTGCGATTATCTTGGAATTACGGATTATGAATTGCCTTCTACAATTACTGACCTTAAGGCAAATACGGGGACGGCTATTGGTACAGTTAAGATTATATGGACCGCACCGGGGGAAGATGGTACGATGCAGCCGGCAAAAACGTATGTCGTTAAGTATTCTACCAGTGTGATTGATACTAAAACTAAATTTAATGCTGCAACGACGTATACCCAAACCTGGGTTCCCAAAAAAAGGTATGCTAGGGAAGAGTATGTGTTGAGTAATCTTACTGCTGGAGTGACGTACTATTTTTGTGTTCAATCAAAAAATGATACCGCTGATTCTTCAAAAATATCAAATTCACCATCAGCACCTGCACAGGCAACAGCAGGGACGGGCTTGCCTACCTGCAGTGTTAATGGTACCGTCAAGGACTTAATCACAAAATCGCCGATCTCTGGAGTTTCAGTGGTTGTGGCTCCGGATAATCTTACGGCTACAACGGGGACGGATGGGATGTATAGTATTATCGGATTGGAAGGCGGGGATTATACTGTTAGCGTAACTGTAAACGGGTATAATACCGAAAGTTCTACATTTACCGGCGTGGTTAATACTACTTCGACAGTAGATTTTGAGCTTGTCGTCAGTACCTACGCGACACTATGGGGGTATCTTACAGATAAAAATACAGGGGCACCGGTGTATAATGCCAAGTGCCAGCTTTCCGGAGCGAATAATATCAGCGTGTATTCCAATATTGACGGATGGTACGGGTTTGGAGGTTTAGCAGCAGGCGGGTGTTATCTGGTAGTCACGGTTGCGGGGTATCAGACTTTTAGTCAAATAATTACTCTTACTACCGGGCAGGAGACACGGATAAACGTTATTCTTCAACCGTATGGTGCTGGGATTAGTAAGGGTGTAATCGTTGCGGCTGTACGTGATGCGTCTACCCGCGCAGCGCTTAACGGTGCAGCGTGTTTACTGAGCCCGGAAATGACACAGCTTGTTACCGATGCATCAGGAGATGCGAGGTTCGAAAATCTTGTTATCGGGAGTCATACTGTGACAGTTTCTCTCGGTGGGTATAAAGTTGTTGTGTCAACCTGTAACCTGACTTCCGGGGCAACCGTGCAATTGGAGTTTGCTATGTCTCCTAAAACAGGGGCTGTGGGGGGTAGGGTTTACGGTACAATTTATGATGAAACTGGGTTGTCAACAATTCCCGGTGCGGAGTGTGTATTGAATCCGGGAGAACTTAAAACTACGTCGGATGATAACGGGAATTATGAGTTTATTGATCTTAGTACCGGCGATTATATAGTGTCGGTTAGTAAATATGGATACCGTACAAGTTCGGATACTATTACGCTTGAAAGTGAAAGTGTTGAACTACGGGTAAATTTAACCGAAGCAAAAGGGAGTACACTAAGCGGGCGTTTTCTTGATAAAACAAGTAATACTGGTATTTCAGGGTTAACTGTGACACTTACAAAAAATAATGTGGTGATGATAGCTGTGACTGATACCGATGGAAGGTTCATGGTTAGTAATGTACGTACTGCCGGGTATTGGCAGGTGGAAGTTAATAATATGGGTTACAAAGCGTTCAGTAAAAGTGTGTATATTGAACTTGGCGCACAGGTGGAGATTAATAATGAACTTGAACCTAATGAATCGTTGTCAAACGTTACTCTAAGCGCGAGAGTTTATACTCCCACAACAACGGATGGTGTTAAGAAGGATTTACAGATTAAGTTTAATCTTCCCGTGAGTGCGGGGGGTAGTCCCGCGGTTAAGGTTGTTATATACGATATCAAAGGTAGGTTAGTGAAGGAAGTTAGCCGGTTATCCTCCGCAGCAAGTGAAGTCACTGTGTTATGGGATGGGACGGATATGTCTGACCGCGCGGTGGGTAGCGGTGTGTATTTTTATCAAATACAATATGAAGGGAAAACGCGTAGCGGGCAGGTAGTAGTGGCTAAGTAAATATGTTTTTGAGGTGAAACCAGAAAAATTGCTTGTAATAACGTTTATAATTAAATAAAATTAATTAAATTGTTTAAAGAAGGAGTTGTCGTAACAATGTATAGAGTATTGAAAACCTGGCTGTTTGCTGTAGTTGTATTGTCTTTTACTATCACAACCTGTAATGCAGCGTTTACCGAGTTCGCTACAAGTGTACGTGCCGTAGGGCTTGGGGGTAGTGCGTGCGGGTTGACGGGTGATGTTAATAATGTGTTTGGTAATCCGGCAGGGATTTTTGGGTTGGTGACATCGCAGGCGGGGGTTGCATTTTACCAAATCGCACCCGGGGTTGAAGGCGGGGCTGTGACACAGGGGATGGTGGCGTTTGGGATGCCGTTAAAGGCGGCTGGTATTACAATCGCCGGTAGGTGGTTGAATATGTCAGTCTCAGGGATGTATGCGGAAGATACTATGGGCATCGCCGCTGCGAAGTCTGTTAACGATAAACTTACTGTCGGGGTGGAAGTTAAATTATTAAAAGCGTCGTATAAAGGTGATGAAGTGGCGAATGACGTGTATTTTTCTGCTGGGACTGAAGCGCAGGGAGTGGCTCTGGATGCCGGTGCCGTGTTTAAGGCAATGTCAAATATTGATATCGGTATTTCGTTGAAGAATGTTAACCAGCCGAATATCGCAATTAATTCGTCTGCTGAAAATAAAGCGCCAATGATTATACGCGCAGGGATGGCGTATCGTTTACCACAGAAGTCGCCGGGGTTTGTTACTGCGGATATTGTTATGAACCCTACGGAAGGTACTGAGATTAGCGCAGGGATTGAAAAAAATGTGTTTATGAAACAGTTAAACGTGCGGGGCGGGGTTAATTATATAATGGATACACAGTCGTCATTGAATTGTTCTGCCGGAGCAGGGTTTGCATTCGGGCAGATGGAAGCGAATTATGCGTATGTTTTTCAGGTAATGGGCGGGTTAGTGTCATACCAGAATCATTATGTTGGAATGAATTTTAAGTTCTAACAACAAAGTGTAGGGAATGAATTTAGAGGTTGTCTCAATCAACAGTAGAATAAAGAAAAGTGGTTACAAGCCGGTAAACGCGGGTATCCGCGTGTTTGCTTTTACATTGGCTATGTCTTCAATATTATTGTCTTGTGTATTAACAGCAGTATTGCCGTGTGCCGCTGCGGAACAAAAGAAACAGATCGTTATCAAATTATGGGAGTATCCACGCTGGTCGTATGGCCCGCAACAGGATAAGTTTGGGTGGGTACTCGAAAAAATTGCTGAGTTTGAAAAACTTCATCCCGGGGTGAAGGTAGAGCTCACCAAACTTTCATGGGATGGCGGTGTACAAAAAAAACAAATCGCGATTGCTGCTAATGATTATCCTGATGTAACTGCAGAACCGTTGGCTAATATGATTAAGGCGATTGATAATAGTGTGGTGGAACCGCTGGATGAGTATTTAACGCCTGATGACTTAAAAGATTATTTTCCGGGTGCAATCGAGGCGTTTACACATAAAAAAGCGGGGGATGAGAAGTTTCGTGTATGGGGATTTCCATGGCTTAGCTCCGGGTCAGTGTTGTTTGTAAATAAAAGAATATGCGCTAAACGCGGGGTCGTACTTCCTTCTGATGGGAAATGGACTTATGACGAGTTTGTTGATATATTAAAGAAGTTGACTTACGATTCTAACGGCGATGGGCAGACTGATGTTTACGGGTTTGGGTATACGATTGAAAAGTTTACGCCTAACGTATGGCCGGTATTTCTCTGTGACGGAGCGGCTATACTTAACAAGGAAATGTCAAAGTATACGCTTAACTCTCCTGAAGGTGTATCCGGGGTAAAGAAGTTGTTGGAGCTGGATACCAAATATCATGCAGTGGTACCGCGGTCAGCGGCGTTGAGTTCAGGTGATATGTGGCAGATGTTTGCGCGGGAAGAAAAGGTTGCTGTGGCGCCTTGGGGTATGTGGGCGGTACAGGCGTTAAGGAATCCTAAAAAATCAGCAGGGTTTGATTTTGAGATTATGCATTATCCCACTATTGCCGGTGGAAAAAATATTACGTTTGTCGGGTGTACCGGTTTTCTGGTGTTAAAACAAAAGGATCCGGAGAAGAAAAAAATGTGTGTTGAACTCTGCCAGTATCTTACTAATACAGAAAATCAAAAAGCGGTTTACGTGTATTCCTCTTTTCCGACAAGAAAATCTACCGGGAATTTATATACTGCTGATACTGCGATGTCACGCGGGGCGGAAGTTGTTGCCAATGGTATCATTACACCGCCGCATCGGGATTGGTTGGAAATTGATGACAAAATATTCAGGCAGTTACAGTTAATTTTGCTTGGTAAAGTGGGGATAGAAGAAGGGTTGTCCGCACCGGAAAGAGATATTGATGCTACTTTGGCAGTAGCGGCATCGGTAAAAAAAGGTGTGCCTATCCCCGTGTGGTTTAATGTGTTAGTCGCGTTACTGCTTGTTTCTGCCGGGGCGTATCTTGTGTATTACATTATTAAGTCATGGGCGGATATTAAGAGGAACAGTTTTGCGTACTTGCTGATACTTCCTGCGTTGTCAGTATTTTTTATATTTTTGTTTTATCCGTTGTTACAGGCAATATTTTTGGTATTTCTGGACTACCGACTTGCAGGGGAAACGTATTGGGCGGGGTTAAAGAATTTCGAGTTCGGCGTGTTTAAGAGTTCGGTGTTTTGGATCTCAATGAAAAACACTTTAGTATATTCAATTGTACGTGTACCGTTTACTGTATTGATATCTTTAGTGGTTGCTACATTGATTTATCCGTTAGCGGACCGCGCACAGACAGTATTTCGTGCAGCGTTTTATTTGCCCGGTGTTATTTCGTTGGTAGTGATGGCAATGGTGTGGAGATGGTTATATAATCCTAATTACGGGTTGCTTAACCAGTTGTTTATTAAGCTTGGGATTATTGATAGCCAGAATTTGGTGCCGTGGTTGACTGATACGCAGACGGCTATGGTTAGTTTAATGTTGATGGCGGTGTGTACGGTTCACGGGGCAGGGGTTATTATCTACTTAGCGGCAATGAATAATATTCCGGTATCGTTGTACGAACTTGCGGGGATGGAAGGCGCAACAGGGTTACAAAAATGGACAAAGATTACTATACCGTTATTAAAAAGTACTACGTTGTATCTTTTGGTGATGAATACTATAGCGTCGTTTCAGGTGTTCACTCAGGTTTATGTTATGACTAAAGGCGGGCCGGGGTATTCTACGTTTATGGCAATACCGTTAATTTATTTTAGCGCATTTGATGATTGGGAGTTCGGGATTGCGGCAGCACAGGCATTGGTTGTGTTTGTTTGTATAGTAGTGATGTCATTGGTCCAATTTAAGTGGCTTGAAGGAAAGACTGAGTATGTTTAAGAAGTCTAAGTATAAGAATTTGATTAATTATGTTGTCCTGACATTGATTGGGATACTTGTCTTTCTGCCATTGTACTGGTTGTTCATCACAGCTATCACTCCGGAAGCTGAGATTACAAGGATGCCGCCAAGAATATTTCCGCAGCATCTTACGCTTGAGAATTTTAAACGCGTGTTTTATGCAGCACCGATTTCACGGTGGTTCCTCAATAGTTTATTGATAACCTTTATTGTAACACTATACACTTTATTTTCGGCGAGTATGGCAGCGTATGCGTTTGCCAGAAAGTCGTTTCCCGGGAATAAATTCTTGTTTGCTCTAGTTCTTGGGTCGGTGATGATTCCCAGCCAGATTGTTATGGTGCCGTTATATCTTATGGTACGGCAGATGAATCTTGTTGATAGTTACTGGGCAGTAATTCTTCCGGCGTTACCACAACCGTTTGCGATTTTTATGTTGAAACAGTTTATACAGGAATTGCCGGTGGATATCGAAGAAGCTGCACGGTTGGATGGGTGTTCTGATTTCATGATTTATTGGCGGATAATTTTGCCGTTAATTAAGCCGGTACTTGCGGCATTAGCGATATTTGTGTTTATTACTGAATGGAACTCGTTCATATGGCCGTTGGTGGTATTGAACTCGCCGGATAAGTTTACATTATCCGTAGGATTAGCGACACTGCAGGAACAGCAGGTAAGGGATTACGGGTTATTAATGGCAGGCGCAACAATTTCTGCGGTACCGATTGTGTTTATCTTTTTTTCATTTCAGAGGTTTCTCATGCGTGGGCTTGGGATGGGGTCGTTAAGGGCATAAGGTATTGTTTAAAAATATTTTTATTTTAGTTCATTTTCAGGAGGAAAAGAAACGTGGGTAAAACAGTTAGAGTTGCTTGTTTAGTGCTGGCAATGTTGTTAGGGATGGTAACAACAGGATTAGCGGCGTATTACGGGAATGAAGCTTATTCACAGAACGTTCTTGGTGCGTGTAAGTTGGATACCAATGGTGAACGTGTAAGTATGAGGTTTACCGCACAGAAAACAGCGTCAATTTCGCATGTATATGTTTATGTTGACCAAAGGAATGGTACTCCGCCGGCGTATGTCGCTGGGATACAGGGTAATAGCAGTGGGAATCCTAGTGGGACATGGCTGGGTGCTTCCGGTGCGTTTAGTCCTAGCGCTACCGGCTGGGCGTCTGCAGTGCTTGGTTCTGTTGCGTCTGTTACTGCCGGTACAGTGTATCATTTGGTTGTCCAGCAGGGAACTACTGCGCCGTCTACCACAAATAATATTCAGGTAAGGTCACAGGTTACGGCACATAAAAGAATTCCGTATGCTAACGTCTCAGATACCAATGCCGCGGCGATGAGGCGCGATCCTACTACAGGAGTATGGGGTAATTTAGCAGGACCGCAGCCGATTTATCTTATAAGATATTCCGACGGGTCGTATGAAGGTATGCCGTATGCGTCGTATGGAACATCAAGCGGTTTTGGTGTTTACAAAAGTTCAGGCGTAGGGGAAGAGTTTATTGTTAATAATTCTACCTATAACATGTGGGTGAATAAGTTTGAAATTTATGTATCGTCCTTCGGTAATCCAACAATACCGTTGATTTATGAGTTGAGGTTTGCTACCGGAACGTTGATATCCAGCGGTACCATAACCGGATTTTCAAGGACGGCTTTATGGGAATGGAAATCCGTTACCCTGCCTAAAGTGTGTTTAGAAATGAATAAAAAGTATAGGTTGTATTTCAGGACTACCGATACGTCTGTAACCAAGGGTTATTTTATTTGTACAAATTATACAGCAGTCACATCGTCAACTTCTGCGTATAATCAAAGAGGTTATGGCGGGGTGACAAGTAACTGTACTCGTACAACTAATTCTACCGCTGCATCGCCAACTTGGAAAGTAGATTATGGGTTTGATATTGTTTTTAGGTTTTCTACCACTACACCGCCAACGCCGCCGGTTACGGATACTACCGCTCCAGCGGCTGTAGTAAATCTTGCTGCTTCACCGGGAACTAATGAAGGGGAAGCTGTGCTTACGTGGACAGCACCGGGGGATGATGTTAATACAGGGAATCTTACTGGAAGATATAATATTCAGTTCCTTACAGCAGATACAGGTTGGGCAAGAGCTTCTGCCCAAAGGTCTTATACTATATCTGGTATTGTTCCGGCAGCTGCACAAACATATACCGTTACCGGCCTAACCGGCGGAACTACATATTATTTCCGTTTATGGTCAGCAGATGAAGTGCCGAACTGGTCAGGAGATTCTAATTCTGCTAATACTTATGCAACGCCTCCTGCAGCAGCGGATACGACTGCGCCGTCTGCAGTTGTTGACCTCACTGCTGTACCGGGCGTTAATTCCGGGCAGGTAAACGTAACGTGGACCGCTCCGGGAGATGATGGGAATACAGGTAACTTAACCGGGTCATACGAAATACAGTATTCAACGACTGACGGGCCGTGGGATTATAATTCCGCGCAGGTTAGTATCTCAACTTCAGGAGTGACACCGGGTTCTGTGCAGATGAGTGTTATTGGAAGTTTAACGCCAGGGGATACGTATTATTTTGCGGTATGGTCCGTGGATGAAGTGCCGAATTATTCTAATATTTCAAATACACTCGCTGCTTACGCTACACCGCCTGGTGTTGGGGATTCAACAGCGCCCGGGGATATCGCGGATCTTAATGTAGCAACGGGTAGTACTGAAGCAAGTATACAGTTAAGTTGGACAACAACCGGGGATGATGGTATGGCAGGTGATTTGTCCGGTGCCCAGATTAAGATACAGTACTTAACTACCGACGGGCCATGGAGTGCTGCAAGCGCGCAAATTACGATCTCTACTTCTGTTGTCGCAGGGACTCCGGTTTCATATAAAATAACGTCGGGTTTGACCGCGGGGGTTACTTACTATTTCAGTGTGTGGACTGTCGATGAAACAGGTAATTCTTCAGGTGAGTCTAACCATGCTTCTGCACCGGCACATCATATTTCCGGCGGTGATCTTATGACGGTAACGAATTTTTATGGGTTGAAAGCTGTTATGGTTGCGTCCAATATGGGTGGGTGTATGCTTGATACCACCGGGGAACGCGTTGGGTTGAGGTTTACGGCTGGGTATACCGGAAATATTACCGAGGTTGCTGTTTATATGTATAGTGTTGTAGGGAACCCGCCGGCGTATCAGATTGGTATCCAGACTAACAGCAGCGGAAATCCCAGCGGAACTTGGGTATCGGGTTCTTCACCGGGTTCAATTGATCCAACCACCAGCGGATGGATTAAAGTTGCGCTCGGAGCACCCGCAGCGGTTACTAAAGGAACGATTTATCATATAGTTGTTCAGCAGGCATCAACCGCAGGGACGACAAGCGCGTATATGTACGTCGCTTCTGGGTCGCCGGATGAATCAGGTACCGGGACAATGAATACAATGTCGTTACATAATACAAAGGATGCTAATGCGCGTGCACGGCGGTATTCCGGTACTGCATGGGCGGACCTTGCACGTACTACACCGATGTTTTTGACAGTGTATTCAGATGGCAAGTTGTACGGTAACCCGTTGAGTAACAACGTGGATCCCAGTATTTACGGGACTAACGTTGCGGGTGAAGAGTTTATGATGGACAATGTCGCGGGGGATGTTATTATTTCAAGTATAACAGCATATCTTACAAAAGAAGTGGCATCACCGGCTGGGGATTTGAATTATGAGTTGTTTGATATAACTTCCGGGACAATTTCTCTTAAGACAGGGACACTTACTGCCGGCGCAGCTATAACTGCAGTGAATACGTATGAATGGAAGACTGCGTTAATTACGCCGAATATAACGTTGTTGAATATGCATAAATATAGGTTGGTGTTTAATTCAACAGGTTCGTCTGCAAGCGGATACAAAATACACGCGCCAAAAACGGCTGCAACTACATCTACAGGATCGGCATTTCCAAATGCAACTTTTAATAAAGCAAGTGCGAAATTGGTTACCAGTACTACTGGCGGTGCGTCGTTTGTTTCAGATAATGCTGCGGATCTTTCTTTTGGTTTTGGTGTTGCTCCGGAGCCGGATACTGTTGCACCGTCGGCTATTAATAATTTAGCAGCGGTAACCGGGAGTAATTCCGGGGATGTAAGTCTTACTTGGTCAGCGCCGGGAGATAATGGTGCTTCCGGACCGTTATACGGTGCTTATGGTATACAGTATATTGAAGGTTCTGATGCAGGTTGGGATAGAACCGCGGTACAGGTTCAGTATGATATTGCTAATATAACACCTGGTGCTGTACAAAATCGTACTGTTACAGGGCTTACTGAAGGGTCAACTTATTATTTTCGTGTATGGGCAATGGATGACGCGGGTAACTGGTCTGCGGATTCAAATTCTGCATCGGCTTCTGCACAGACCGCGGATACGGTACCTCCGGCGCTTATAGCTAACCTCGCAGCGGAAACTGGGACTAATTCAGGGACTATAGTGCTTACCTGGACCGCACCGGGGGATGATAGTGATACAGGCCAGGCAACAGCGTATCAGTTGAGGTATAGTCTTGAAGGTACGATAAATGATGATAATTGGGATACTGCTTCAACATTATCCGGAGTTACTATGCCGACTCCTCAAATCGCGGGTTCTGCGGAAACTGTTACGCTGAATACTCTTCAGGAAGGTGTGACGTATTACTTTGCAATAGTTACAGAGGATGAGGGACAGAATATGTCGCCAGTGTCAAATTCTCCGTCCGCACCGGCACAACGGTCATCCGTTTCGGATACTACCCCGCCAGGCGCTATCGCTAATCTTGTTGCTGCGCAAGGTGGGACTGCAGGTGAAATTTCAATATCCTGGACAGCGCCGGGAGATGATGGGAATACCGGGCAGGCACAGTTGTATGATATTCGCTATAACATCGGTGCTGAGATTACTGAAGCAAACTGGGATACTGCAACAAGTGTTTCAACTCCGCCTGTCCCGCAAGCACCGGGGATAACAGAAAATCTTGTTGTTGGTAATCTTACAATTGGGAGTATGTATTATTTCGCTGTCAAGACAAGGGATGAGTCTGTTTGGTCAGCGATTTCTAATTCTCCAAGTTCAATTCCGCAGGCGACTACTGACAGTACTGCGCCTAGTGCGGTGGAAGATCTTCAGGCGGAAGCAGGTACTAATATCGGTACGGTATTGTTGTCATGGACCTCAAAAGGTGATGACGAAGAAACGGGAGATATTGTTAGTGGCCAGGTTGCGATACAGTGGACATTTGAAGGGGATTCTGAATTTACAACTTGGAACCGTGCAGATATCGTACAGGGGAATAATGGTGTGGTATTCAGTACGAATACTACTGCAGGAACTGAACAGATATATGCGGTATCAAACCTTACCCCCGGGCTTGCGTATAGGTTTACAGTGTGGACACGTGATGAAGTTTTGGCGAACTGGTCAGATCCTTCAAATGAAGCAACAACAGTGGTTAGTGCTAATGATACTGAGAAACCTAAGGTTAAGTATAATAAAGAAGATTTGTCTTTGAAGATCGCAGGAAGGGTTTTGATTGTTAAAAACGAGAATTCTGAATCTAAGGTTGGTTTAGCAGGAAATAAGGTTGTCCTTTCCGGAGTTGATATTACTGACAATATTAGAGTTAGTTCTGCAAAGTTGTTCTATCGCATTAAGGGACAGACTACATACAAACAAGTAGATTTTGTGCCGTTAAAGCAGGGGACGACGTATTGGACAGAATGTAGTGCTGTTATTCCGGGAAGCGATGTTACTGCAAGTGGGATTGAGTATTATATTTCTGCAACTGACGGTGTGAATGAAGTCATAGCGCCAAATAATGGGATAACAGTCCCGCAACCGATTGAGGTTGAAACTAAGACTGTATGGTCAAATGTTAATGAAGGTGTTTATAAGGTGTACGACGCTAATCCTAGTGACGGTAATGTTGGGATAAATTTGGTTACCGGCGCGTTACGGGAACGTGTGGTGCTGACGATTGAACAAAAAGATAGCCAGGTGCAGTCGCCGGCAGGTGATGTAGTGGATACACAGTATAACAGCGGGCGGCCTATGGCAGTATATACGTTTGGGCCGGAAACTAAAACGTTTGAAACACCGGTGAATTTGGTGTTATTGTACTTCGATGCGGATAACGACGGGAATGTAGAACTTATGAACGGGAGTGAGCTCGAGGCTAATGAGGAAGAGCTTGGCGTATATTATTGGGATGGTGCAAAATGGATTTTATATGGCGGTGAAGTTGATCCCGAAACTAATACTGTTACCGTGAAAGCCGGGCAAATGGGGACTTACGGGTTGTTTATAGCCGGATCACAGGAACAGCCGGCTAAACCTGAACAGAAGTTTATTACTAATACAACCGGTGCAACGTTTGGCGGGACAGTTGATAAGGTTGAAATTTTTGACGTCAGAGGCGCTGTTGTGATAACATTAGATAAAGCAGATCTCGGGACGCCGGTGATTACCTGGTATGGTAAGGATTCCAGTGGGAAATATATTGAGTCCGGGCCGTATATCTATAAAGCCAAGACAGAGGATGGAACCTATATCTACGGGACATTGATAATCGCGAAATAAATTGGTAGTTATTGAATAGTGTGTTTTGATAGATTGCAAATTAATTAAATGAAAGTGGAGGTTTACGTTAAATGCTGAAAAACGTAAGGGTAGTTATTGCGGTAATCGGTATATCCTTTCTTGCCGTCAACATTGGATACTCAGCGTTTTGGGATTACGGGTTTGGCCCGCGTCCTATGGGTATGGGTGGAGCGTTTACGGGTATTGCCGATGATTCTAATGCGTCGATTTGGAACCCTGCGGGGTTAGGGATGGTTGGGCGTACACAAGCTGATTTTATGTACGCAAAGATGTATATGAACCTGCCAAATAATGACTGGGGATTGATGCATGGGACATTGGCGTATCCTTGGAAAGATATCAGCGGTACCGTAGGCCTTACCGTTACGAACTTTGATGTAAATTCTTTGTATCTGGAGAACATGCTGATTGCCGGGTATGGTACCAAAATATCGGGTTCTTCAAATTCTAAGGATCAGTGGTATGCCGGGTTGAATGCAAAATATTTGATGAGAACGTTTAAATGGGATGAAGATACCCTGACAAGGTCCACGGATCGTAATGACTTAACCGTGAAAGCGGGAAGTTCGTCTGGCGGTATCAGTGTGGATGCCGGTGTGCTCGGGCATATGGGTGATAGTTTGTCAATCGGTATTATCGGGAAAAACCTTACTCAGCCTAATGTTGGGTTGAAGTATGAGGATAAAGTTCCTATGGAGATGCGTGCCGGGATGGGGTACAAGATTGATCCGAAAACTGTTGTTGCAGCGGATGTGAGTTACCGTATGCAAAGCTGGGGGTCACAGGATAATTTTATGAACCTGCATTTTGGTGTGGAAACTTGGTTAAAAGGACAGCCGATTGCTGTACGCGCTGGGTATGATATGAAACAGGGTGTTTCAGGTGGAGCTAGTTATATCATGAAACTAAGCGCTGAGAATGAACTGCGGATTGATTATGCTTTACTGTATTCTATGACGTTAAATGAAGAAAATATCGGGAGCCATAGGGTTGGTGTGAATCTTGCTTGGGGCAAGCCGCCGGTACAGAAGGTTATTGAGAAGAAAATTAATGTTGATGTTAACGCTCAGCAGTATGTGTCGCCAAACGGGGATAAAGAACGTGATACCGTAGATATTAACCTTATGTGTTCAGAAAAAAATCTTGAATCCTGGAAACTTGAGATTAAACGGGATGTGGATGTTGTGAGAGTGTATGAAAGTACCAGCGCAATTGTGCCGGTTATCACCTGGGATGTTACTGATAAGAATAATAAAGTTCTTCCTGATGGTAAGTATAGTTACGGGTTGGTTGTAAAAACTTTGGCTGGGAAAACAATACCAAGCTCAACGCTTAAACAAATCATTGTTGATACAAAGGTTCCTACCGCGAGTATTACAGCTAGTACCTATGTCGTAACTCCGGATAATGATGGTAAAGATGAATTTGCGTTATTTAAGTTTAATATGAGCGACGATAACGGCGTGGCTAATGCGATTATTAAAATATTTGATGCAAACGGTAAAGAAGCGCGGAAGTTTGATATGGGTAAACAGGACAGTATTATGTGGGACTGCAAGGATGATTATTACAAACAAATTGTACCGAACGGGAAGTATACCGCAAAATTGTTTGTGTTTGATAACGCAGGAAACCAGGCCGTAGCGGAAGCTAATATAACCGTGGATGTTCCGCCACAGGTTGTAGTTAAGGAAGTTGTAAAAGAGGTTATTAAAGAAGTTATCAAGGAAGTGCCTAAGGAAGTAGTGAAAGAAATAGCGTCAAAAGATGTACAGGTGCAGGAGTTGCCGGAAGGGTTGAAACTTACACTCGGGAGCGGGATACTGTTTGATTCCGGGAAGTCAACACTGAGATCCACTGCGTATCCTACGCTGGATAAAATCGTGAAACTTATTGAAGCGTATCCAGGGACCGCTATACGCGTGGAAGGGCATTCGGATAGTGTGGGTAGTCAGTCGTTGAATAACCTGTTGTCTGAACTCCGTGCGAGAAGTGTTGCGGATTATATTATAGAAAAAGGTGTACCGATAAAACGTATCTCGTGTAGGGGTTTAGGCGCGTCAAATCCTGTTAGCAGTAATAAAACTGAACAAGGGCGTACACTGAATCGGCGAGTTGAAATATTTATTGGGAAAAAGGCGATGGAGCCAACCGCTGAGTAAATAGTTTGATTAGGAGATGTGTAGTTGTTGATGCAACAACCCCTGGATCTTTAGAGAACAATGAGGTTAGGGGTTGTTGCGTTTTTAGGAGAATAGAAAAGGAGAATTTTGCGGTTATGTATGGCAAGGTAACGGATGATATTATTAAAGAATTGAAGGTTATTGTCGGGGAAAATGCGGTTATCACTGAAAAAGATAAGATGATTGATTACTCGCATGATGAGTTTCCTCTGGAAGAAATACATCAGTATCCTGAAGTTGTGGTGAAACCAGGGAATACTGTTGCGGTGTCTGAAGTTATGAAATTAGCTAATAAATACAGGATTGCTGTAACTCCGCGTGGGGGTGCAACTGGGCTTGCGGGCGGGTGCGTGCCTATTAATAAAGGGATTGTGTTATCGCTTGAGAATATGAATAGTATTATAGAAGTTGACCGTGCTAATCTTATGGTTGTAAGTGAAGCCGGGGCGAGTTTGATGAATATGTATAAGGAAATTCATAAAGAAGGGTTGTTCTTTCCTCCGCATCCCGGGGATGAAAGCGCGACTGTAGGAGGTGTGGTTGCAACTAATGCCGGAGGAGCGAGGGCGTTGAAGTACGGTGTTATCCGCAATTTCATACGCGGGATTGAGGTTGTTCTCCCGACAGGTGAGATTGTGAATTTTGGAGGAAAAATTGTTAAGACCAGTACTGGGTATAGTCTTTTGCATCTAATGACCGGGTCGGAAGGAACTCTCGGGATTATTACTAAAGCAACGATTAGTTTGTTGCCGCCTCCAAAAGCTATGATGACACTGGTTGCGCCGTTTGAGTCAATGAGCGATGCTATTAAAACCGTGCCTGAGATTATAGTTAATAAAATATTGCCGATGGCGATTGAGTTTTTGGAGATTGAGCCTATCAAGGTTACAGAAGATTTTATGAATAAAAAATGGCCGTCGGGCCTTGGCCGCGCGCATTTAATGATAATCATTGATGCAAGCAGTGAAGATGAAATAATGAAACTCGCAGAGTCTGTTGCTGATGTGTGTACAGCGAATGGTGCCTTGGATGTTTTTATTGCGGATAATGATAATAAGCAAAAGGAAATACTTGACCTCAGAAGCCATATGTATGAAGCGATTAAGTCGCATGTGCTCGAGATACTCGATATTTGTGTTCCACCGGCAAGGATTGCGGAATTTGTTAATTTTGTGCATGAACTTCAGAAGAAGTATAACGTATGGCTGCCATCTTACGGGCATGCGGGGGATGGGAATGTGCATACGCATCTGATGAAAGGGAAGTATATCGACGGGAAAATACAGTCTGTCCCGGAAGCGGAATGGAGGGCGAGTTTTAAGCAGGTACGCAATGAACTGCACGAGTACGGGGTTAAACTCGGTGGTGTGTTGTCCGGTGAACACGGTGTGGGGTTAGTGAAAAAAGAGTATCTTCCGATGATGTTTGACAAAACTACCCTAAAGCTTATGAAAGAAATTAAGGCGGTGTTTGACCCGAATAATATTTTGAACCCCGGAAAGATAGTGGATTAATTATGAATCTTGATAAAGAACCTAGGCTTAAAGTAGGGATTATTGAATCTGCGCAGAGGGTAACTTTTCGCGTGGATGGCGAATTTAGGATCGTGCATTCTAAAGGCGAGGAAAAGATTGACCCGGAGATCGGGCGTGTACATGAAGTGTCGTTGATGGAAGGGAAAATATTTTTGGGCCGTCCCGGGCCCGGACGGATTGTGCATAGCGAAGAGATACGGATTGTTCCTTCAACACCGGAAACTATGATGGTATTGTTTGAAGTGCCGATCGGGAGGAAGTTTCATTGGGAACGTAAACAGGAACAAAGTTTTTATGGTGAATTAATATTTCTGGTGACAAAAGACGGGATTATGGTGATAAATGAATTGCCGCTTGAGAAGTATGTTACCAGCGTTATAAGTTCTGAGATGAGCGCAAGGGCGCCAATGGAATACCTTAAAGCTCATGCTGTGATGTCCCGCAGCTGGGTGCTTGCACAGATTGTGCAGGCACGTGAGAAAGTGCCAAATACGACTTACGAGAAGGTTACAGATGATACTATTATCCGGTGGTACGGAAGGGAAGGGCATGACTTGTACGATATCTGTAACGACGATCATTGCCAGAGGTTTCACGGGTTTAATAAAATAACGCCTGCGGCAGTTGATGCAATAAGTAATACGCGGGGTATGTTGTTGATGGATGGTAATGAAATTTGTGATGCGCGGTTCTATAAAGCCTGCGGGGGATGGTCAGAAAATTATGAGTATTCCTGGCAGGATGAGATTAAGCCGAAGTATCTCCGCGGAGTATGGGATTCTGAGGATGCGTCACAGGCTGTAAAGTTGGATACCGAAGATGCGGTGAAGAAATTTATTTTCTCTGAACCTAAAGTGTACTGCAATTTTAAGAGTAAGGCTATACTAAACCAGATACTCGTGGATTTTGACCAGGAAACTACAAATTTTTTCCGTTGGGAAGTTAAGTATAAAACAAAACAAGTAAGTGAGATAATTCATCAGAAACTGGGAGTTGACCTCGGGGATTTAAAAGAAATACGCCCATTGAAACGCGGGGTGTCCGGTAGATTGTACCTCGCGGAATTTGTTGGGACTAAGAAGAGTATTAAAGTAGGAAAAGAGTTGGAGATACGCCGTGCGTTGTCGAAGTCGCATCTTTACAGCGGTTGTTTTGTGGTGAAGAAAGAACGGGGTGGGTTTACTTTCAACGGTGCCGGTTGGGGTCATGGCGTTGGGTTGTGCCAGATTGGTGCCGGTGCGATGGCGGTTGAAGGGAAAAAGTATCAGGAAATATTATTGCATTATTTCCGTAACGCTGAGATTGTGAAGAAGTATCAGTAAGTAATGTTTAAAAGTTATAAAAATCTGTGTAGTAGGAGGGTCTTATAGTGGTGTCTTCAAAATTGACTTATGTTGTTGTGTTAACAGGTAAGGCGGGGAATAGCGCCAGTGCGGTGTTGCAGCGTGATGTTGTTAATACAGTCCCTAAAGGAAGTTGTGTAACAATTATTGATGTTAGAGGACAGAATGCCGGATACGCTGCGATGATGAATAAAGTTGTGCGTAGTGTTAAGACTAAGTACTATGCGGTAGTACCGTTGAAGGTTAAGATATACCCGTCTTACGAGAAGGAAATGATGAAGGGTTTCGCGAAGGGTAATGTTGTGATGGTATATTCTGATTATAACATCAATAACGGTAGTGGAAAAGTTGAGCTCAAACAAATGTTTGATTATAACAGTAATTTTACGGAACGGTTTGAGTTCGGGCTTATACAAATATTTGACAAAGCTAGGGTTATAAAAGCTGGGGGGTATCGCTCAAAGTTTACATTTCCCGCGGCGGTAGAGTATGATCTGCGGCTGAGGTTGTTCAATAATAAAGGGTGGTTCCAGCATATTAAAAAAGCGTTATACGAAAATATTGTTGTTGAAAGTAAGGAATCAAAACTGTTTGAAGCGTTTAAGTATCTGCAATACAATAAGAAGTATGAGCGGGAGGTTGAGAACGCGTTTTATGATTTCCTGAAATCTTCCGGTACGTTTCTCTTGAATAAAAGCGCGAAAGTGCAGTATGGTAAAAATGAAAAGTTTTTGCCTTTGGTAAGTATTGTGTCGCCGGTATTCAACCGCGATAAGTGGGTGGCAAAAGCTATTGAGTCAGTACTTAGGCAAACGTTTAAGGATTGGGAAATGATTCTGGTGGATAACGCGTCGACCGATAATACTGTTAAGATTATAAAATCTTATATGGCGAAGGATAAACGAATTAAGCTTATACAAAACAAGAATTATCGCGCAGGGGCGATTGCGTACTGTCTTAACCGCGGGATTGCTGCGGGTGTCGGGAAGTATTATGCGCAGTTGGATTCTGATGATGAGTATACACCGGATTGTTTGGCGACAATGGTGAAATACATGGAATCGCATCCGGCAACCGGGCTTGCGGTATCGTACTATGATCTTGTCGATGAGAAAAGTAAGGTACTGAGTAAGTTCGGGGTGATTAAGCATCTGGAATTTAACCGTAATAACATACTGCGGTGCGAAGGTGCAGGCGCGTTGAGGATGTGGCACCGTAAGGTATGGCGCGAGTTTGGCGGGTTTGATGAAAAAAATTTTGGCGCGTTTGGCGAAGATTATGATCTTGTTCTTAAAACATGTGAAAAATATGATGTCGGGCGTGTGCATAAGGTGTTGTATCATTACCGCCGGCATTCCGATGTGACGGATATGGTGCGTTCAGCGGATTATAAGCAGGCAACTAAGACTATGGCACGGGTGAATGCGTGGAACCGCAGGAAAAAGTTTAATAAAGGAAACTAATTTTTTTGTTGTAAGGAGATTTTATACAAATGCCGGTTTGGGATAAAGAGTTGTTTATAGAATTACAGGAGACTGTGCAGATAGTTCCGCCTAAAGCAGGCCTTGCGCCGGGGTTGGATAAGTATTTTAAGGATGGTGTTATTACTCAGCCTGTTATCCGCAGGAAAAGTGTAGTGGCGAATAACTGGGCACATCTTAACATGGCGCGCGCAGAACGGCCAATCGCGAAGATGGATATGCAGATGGTGCAGAGGGATTGTTTTTTCTGTAAAGGGAAAGAGGATAAGACGCCAGGTTGTGTTGAAACAAAAGGGGATTATGTGCGTATAGGTACTGAAACCGACTGGAAATTACGCGCGTTTCCTAACCTTTATCCCTGGCTCATAGGGCATCTTAATATCGTGGAGTGCGCGGAACATAAGGTCAGTATCGCGCAGTTGGATGATAGCGAAGAAGTTGTTGCGTGGCAGGCTGCAGCCAAGATTGTTAAAGATCTGGAGAAAAAAAAGGTTTATCCCATGGTTTTTCGTAACCACGGATGGGGTGCGTCAGTTTCGCATTATCACTGGCAGGTGGGTGCTTTGCCGTATATTCCGAACAGTGTTAATGAAGAACTTGTCCGCGCGAAGCAGTTTTACCGTAAATACAAGACAAATATTTTTGATGCGTTGATGCAGTCAGAGAAGAGTTTTAATACACGGGTGATTGACGAGAATGATAACGCTATGGTACTGGCTGCGTATGCGCCGCGGGCTGCGGTTGAGTTATGGGTAGTTTCGAAATTGCCAGTGTCGAGTTTGGCAAAACTTAAGAAACCTGAGCTCGAACAAATGGCGGTGATACTCGATAAAACATTGAAAAAAATGTTTGACCGTGCGGGGATTGATACGATGAATATTATAGTTCATCAGATGCCGGGACAGAATAAGTATTATCGGTTGCATATTGAAATTATGCCGTTTAAGCATCTTGCCGGTGCGGAACGCGGGTTTGGGGAGTATGCGATCGAAGTGGTACCGGAGAAAGCAGCTGAGTTGTTGAAGTAACTGTTGGGAAAAATACATTGTTATCGTAAAAAAAAGGGGGAATTAGTAAAGTGAAGAAATGGCGGGTGGGTTTAGTAGCGTTATTGTTTGTTTTATCAGCGATTGTCCCGGGATTTGCGGCGTCGTCAAAACTTAATATTGTGGTTTCCGAGTTTATAGGAAAAGGCGTCCCGCAGGAAGAGGCGAGTATTGTAAGTGAGTTTATCCGCGTAGAACTCAACAAAGTGCGGTTGTTTAATATCATAGAACGCAGTCAAATTGAAACAATATTGAAAGAACAAAAAATGCAGTATTCCGGAGTTACTACTGAACAAGATGCTGTGCAGATGGGTAAACTTGTTAACTGCCAGAAGGTTATCATTGGTAATGTAATGGCGATACAGGGTAGTTATTACGTTACCGCCAAAGTTGTGAATGTGGAAACCGGGGAAATTGAGGTGTCATCAAAAGAGGGGCCGGTTAAGGCTGCGGAGTTCGGGGTGGAAGCGTCAGCAATAGCAGCGGTTATCGTAAAGAAACTTATTGGGTTGGAATCAGATACGTCTGCCGGTGTAAATAAGGCGGTGAAAGTTAAACCCGTGGATAACAGCGGAACAGTAGATGAGAATAACGTACCGAATAAAATGAATAATGATTATCAGCAAGGATTTCTTTCTGGTAAGGCTGCCGGGAAAAATGAAGCAAGTACGTGTCTCTGGGGTGGGATTGGATTTGCTTGCGGGCCCGTAGGTGTCTTAGCGTCGTATATAACAAGCCATAAAGCTGCGCCTAAAGAAGAGTATCGCGGGAAATCCGGGAATTATGCTAATGGTTATGTTGACGGATACACTGAAACTGTTAAGAAAAAGGAAACTGCAGCAAGCTGGATCGGGTGTATAATCAGCACGTTATTGTTCGGATTACAGATATAAAAATTAATTGTTTGAAAAATATTTTTTCATCTATTATATTTTTGGTGTGTTTCTGCTGTCTTCCGCAGGTGTATTCAATAGAGAATAGCGCTGTTCATACGTTAAGGTTTGCTGATACATTATTTACCGAGGGTGATTATCTTCAGGCGGGGATAGAGTATCAGCGGTGCCTATCGTACTTGTCAAACCCGGGTGATGTAATAACCGTCGATGTGAATGAGGTTAAGTTAAAACTTGCCCGTGCGTATTTTCTTTCCAAAAAAAATGAGTTGGCGTTTACTTCATACTTCGAGGTTTATAATAGTTCTGCCGAAAAAGATAGTGTTACTTGCGAGATTGCACTGGCTAATTTTTTGTTGGGTCACTACGAGTTAAGCAGGGGGCAGGTAGAAAAAGTTGTTTCTTCCTCAAAGTACTATGGGAAAGCGGTAATACTTAGAGCGCGGAATTATCTGCGGGAAGGGAAGTATAAACCTGCAGCGGTATTTATCGCTAAGGTTGTGAAGGATGTTGAACTTGTTGATCCTGTATCCGCATCAGTTTTAACAGGGAT
>JBBAAG010000027.1 GCA_041658405.1 Elusimicrobiota bacterium | reverse complement strand
GGTTTTTGTTTTTCGCGCCACAGGGGGTACCCCCTGTGATGGTACTAGTTCCTTAATAGTTAATTAGGTACCTAACTTGAGGTCACTATCGCTGAGAAATTGGGATGACTATGTTATGAATGAACTTAGGAATGGGACATCAAAAGATTTAGCTTTAGGGAAATATAAGGGACAGAAGGTTGAATGGATATTAAAAGCAGATTATTGGGCATCAGGTATAAATTTCGCTGCCTATGCTTTTTTAATACCTAAAAGAAATGGTACGATTATAGCCATACCATCCTCGGGAATGAACGAGTTAAGATGGGGATCGCTTTGTGGACGAAATTTAGGCAAATATGCGAAAATCCAAGGGATCCTAATAGGTACTGATGATAGAATAAGACATGCTAATATCTATCTCGAGGTTTCATCGATAAGTTTCGAGTAATCTTGGGTAAAACCGCATATTCAGGGTCAATTCCTCACGGAATTTACTGAAAAATCCAATAAAGAACACACTCTCATTTATTCGCCCCTTTTTTGCCGTAACCCCACCCCATATTATCCTCAACGGATAATCCTTGATACAAGGACTTTAAGTGGGTTGAGGCGGGCATAACACAGTAGTGTACCTCTGACAGCGTACCGGTCGTCGGTAACGCGTTAATGCAGTAAAATGTGTTACCGATTATCACCGTCAACTTGCTAATTATGTAACAGAATACGGTGTTTTTTGAATCAGATAAATGGTGTGGTACGGCAGGTTCATTGGATAAAAATAGCTGAAGATTAATGAGGTAAGATTTCAAAGAGGACCCGCCAAGAAAACAGCTTCCCTTTCCCTATAAACAGCGACATGGAATATGGAGTCAATATGAAGTAAATCCCGATATAATAATTATGGGTTTATACTGTAAAGGTGATAGTTTGGTAGTTGAATAGAAGACAAAATGGTTAGAATTAAAAATCGTTAATCTATAAAGTTAGTCAAAAGCTAATGATGGTAAATAATGGAGAAAGCACCGTCTAGCCGGGAAATATTAAACAAAGGCAAGTCCCATAAAAAAAGGATGGAAATATAAAGTGTTTGAAGACGGTTTTAGATTGATGGAGTTGCGGTTTGTAGATAGCCAGTTAGTGGTTGTATGTCGTCGATAAAAAGTATAGTGTAATGATTTTAGTTGATGTTAATTTGCACAATTGACTTGATAAGGTGGCTAAAACTATAATTACAGTATTAGTAATATAGGTCGTGTGTACTTTAGAAGGATTCTTTAAGTGTCTAGTAGAACTGAACTAACTAATTATTATAATGTGCTTTCGATAGAAGAATCTGCAACCCAACAGCAGATAATAGATATATCAAGAAAATTATTAATACAATGGCATCCAGATAAACACAAATCAGAATATGATAAACAATTAGCCCGAGAAAAGTTTGCAGAAATTCATGAAGCGTATCAAATTTTAAGTGATGACGAGAAACGTCGTGAATATGATAGTCTACTGCATTATATAGAAAACAGAGTAACAAGTAGTGATTATAAAGATGATAAAACTACAATTGATGATAATACTTATGACGAAATTTATGCTTGGATAAACTATTCAAAAGAAACGGCTAGAAAATATGCTGAAACAAGTTATGTAAAGTTCGTAAAGTGGTGGAATGATAACAACATGTCTGATAAATCCATTAAATTCGTTAGCAATGTTCTATATACTTTCTTAGGTGCGCAGCCCGATCAAGAAGTAGCTAACTACAACCGAGCTGTAAAGTACTTTAATCGAGGTCTGGATAAGGCTGGTCAAAAAAACTTTATAGGTGCTATTCAAGATTATAGCAAAGCAATAGAGATTGATCCTCAATTAGACAAACCCTACTATACCCGCGGTATGGCTAGATTTGAACTACAAGATTTCGCTGGTGCTATTCAGGACTTTAACAAAGCGATAGAGATTAATTCGCAAGATTTCAATTCCTACGAATATCGAGGTATTGCTAAAACAAACCTAAATGATTACACAGGTGCTATTCAAGACCTCAACAAAGTAATAGAGATTAATCCTACTTCTTCAAGTGCTTACTCTAATCGAGGTATTGTTAGAACTAGACTAGAAAACTATACAGGGGCTTTACAAGACTATAACAAAGCAATAGAACTTAATCCTGAAGAGGGCACTAACTACTTTTCTCGAGGCGGTATTAGGACTCTTCTTGAAGACTGCACCTCTGCTTTACAAGACTATAATAAAGCAATAGATATTGATTCTCAAAATTCCGATTCTTACATCTGTCGAGGTATTGTCAAGAATGCCCTAAATGATTACATAGGTGCTATTCAAGATTATAGCAAAGCAATAGAACTTAATCCCCAAATGTTCGAACCCTATTATAACCGCGGAATAGCTAAAAATAACCTACAAGATTTCGCTGGTGCTATTCAGGACTTTAACAAAGCAATAGAGTTGAATCCCAAGGATGCAACAGTATATTATTCTCGTGGGAATGTATATAATCCAATAAAGCAATATAACAAGGCGATAGAAGATTTCACAAAGGCAATAGAACTTGATCCACAATATGCATTAGCATACAATGATCGTGGAGTTGTTTATTGTAATAAAAAGTTATTTAACAAGGCGATAGAAGATTTCACAAAGGCAATAGAACTTAATCCACAATATTCAGTTGCATACAAGAACCGCGGATTTGCTTATAGTGATAAAAAGTTTTATGACAAGGCGATAGAAGATTTCACAAAAGTGATAGAACTTAATCCCGATAAAGGTTATGTATATTTTTATCGTGGGTGGATATATTTATGGATGAGTAAATGGGAAGTAGCAAAAGCGGATTTTGAGAAGGCAATAGAACTTGATAAAACAAGTCCATCACCATATGGGAAACTTGGGATTTATTATTGGAAAGCCCAAAATGATAAACCAAAAGCGTTGTATTATTACGAACAATGTTTTAAAAATGGATTTAAACAATTTGATGAATTATACAACGACGAAAGCGACGGTAATTTTATAAGCGATTTGAACCAAACTCCAGAGTTTATAGCATTAGTGGCTAAATACAAACATTAGAAACAACTTAATTTTATGACTATAGCACGGTCACTAATGAGAAGATGATTAAATCTTAATAAGAAAATCGTATTGTATAACTCTTTGAACGAATATTTAGACAACAATTTAAGGAGAAGCCACATGAGATGTTTTTTTCGTTGGGACGATAAGTTAGTAGCAGAAGTAAAGAAACATATTAGAAAGGCTGTTTCTGGTGTGAATGCGCAAAGATATTTTCAAGAATCAAATTACACCAGTGCAATAATAGCAAGACTTGATGGCACAGCATATGAAGGAGAATTTGGAAATGTTACATTCCGAGGTACTATGGTGAGTGGTACAGGACGTAAATGTGCGGAAAAAAAGTATGGTGCAGATTTTGCTATTACTGCAGAACTGACTCATATAAATCGGGAAACTAGGAAGAAGGTTATATTAGGTCAGGCAAAAAAAGGAGAGGTCGAGAAATTACGTAAATCAGAAAAAGAAAGATTAAAAGGTCAAATTACAAAAATGAAAGATATTGTATCATCGCCAGTAGTACTTGAAACTCCTTCTAAAGGTACTGATATGCCAACTATTTGTAGTGGAAATAAAGTACTTAATAATTCTAAATACAAAAGGATACCGCTAGATGATTTTATTGTAGATAGAGTCATGACTTGTTTTCACGGAAATACAAATAAAAAAATAGTAACTGCGGTTGAAGATAGCCAACTATCAACACTCTCAATTATTGCATATATAAAATAAATGTTTTTAAACTGCTTCTAAAATAGTTGAAATATTTGACAATATATCTGGATGTAAATTAACACGCATATTCTATTCTTTTTATGTAATCTCATACTACGTTTCCAATCAGAGGTTCACAAACGTATATATAGAGTTGGGATTTGTTTTGGGAACATTATTGCAAAGGACAGGATTTGAATATGAAGAAGAATTTGTACAGGTCAAGTTACGAACATCTCGAGGATTATTTTGGGTATATTGACTTGTGGTTTCGGTATGCTAAAAATACAGATTACGGCAGGACGAGTAGTAATGAGAATGCACAACACCTAGCAGAGATAAGACAAAAAGAAAGTGGTATAGACGAAAAGACAAAGAATTCAGTACGGTTAAAAAAATGGCTGGCGTTAGAATATATAGCAAAGGAATATAAACTTGACGACACTGAGAAGTTTATTTTGGGTTTGGCGGTTTATATGGATGTTTTTGGTGGCAGTAAGTGGAGACCAGTAACACGGATTAATGGAATGATACAACTTTTGGCTTTGAGGAATGGAGAGCCGGAAAGCTATGTTAAGTATGTGCGATATTTTTCATTTCAGAGCCGGTTATTTAAGTTATCGGGATATCTTGGAAATGACTTGGTGGTAAAGGACGGGCGTATAATTGAGTTGGTAAAGAGAGACAAGTCGCCGGAAGTTGGTAATGAAGCAGGTGGTAGAATAAACCAAAGATGTATAAAGAAACTAGGATCACCGAAACAACTATATAGGGAGCTAGATAAATACGTAGTGGGACAGGACGAAGTTAAGCGTAGACTGAGTGTGGCGGTGTTCAATCACTTACAAAAGAATAGAGTATCGTCGGTGAAAAAAATAATACGGAAATAGAAAAGAGTAGCGTGTTGATAATAGGGGACACAGGGACTGGTAAATCCTATCTGTGTAAAACGATTGCAAGGGTACTAAATTTGCCCATGGTAATTTGTAATGCAACCCAATATACGTCAACTGGATTCGTGGGTCTGGACGTTGAGGAGATGCTGGTATCGTTGAAAAGTGAAGCAGACCGTCGGATGGGTGAGTGGGATGGGTATGGAATTGTATATTTGGATGAGACGGATAAAATCGCAAGTCGGGTTGTAGGTAGTTCTGGGTTGATGAGAAACATGTATGGTAGCGGGGTCCAGCAAGAAATGTTGAAACTGCTTGAAAACGGTATGGTGCGGTATGGAACTAAGCGGAGTTTTGGTAGGGACGAATATGAGTTTGACGTTGGGAAGGTTATGTTTTTTTGTGGCGGAGCGTTTGATGGATTGAAGGAGATAATAGAAAAGCGGATAAAAATAGAACGTAAGATTGGGTTTGGGGTAGAGAAACATGATACTCCCGTCGAGGGTATAAAGAACGGGTGTGATAATGTTTTGCGGTATGTCTCCCCCCAGGATTTGATACAGTACGGGTTTATGCCTGAGTTCGTGGGCAGGCTGAACGTGATACTGGTGATGGACCCGTTGACAGAAGACGACCTAGTGATGATTATGACGGAACCTAAGAACGCGATATGCCGGCAATATAAAGAACTACTATCTGCAAGTGGTATAAGACTTGAGATAACAGAGTCGGTGGTTAGAAATATTGCCCGGGACGCTTTGAAGAGAGGGTTAGGGGCACGGGGATTGAGGAAGGTGATGAGCGATATTTTGGACCCGGTAGTATTTGAGAACGGGAATGGGCATAGTAAAGGAACGGGTTCTGGCGTGGATATAAGGATAACGGAAGAAGAGATGGAAATAGCGTTGGGTGGAGCGGGTGTATAAAGATTGGTAAGTTTATGTCGTCGGATAAAGTATGTTGAAGTGGTTTGAGTTGATTACCGGGGTCATTGTAGGCAGGCAGGGGATTGATAGGTCTCGACGGTAATAGTGTGCCCAGTGTTAGATAAGCGGGGTCTAAAGTAGAGATAAAAGGGGTATGCGTAATTTTATGCTAGATTATGACTTAGGATAGGGAGACTGGGCGTGTTGTAGATTGTTTAGGGTGCGGTTTGAGTTGGTTGTGAATGTTGGTAGGGATAGGTAATGAGACGGAAATATGGTCTAGATAAGATTGCGGAGGAGTAGGTTGATAGTATATAGTCAGGGTAAGACAATATAGAGTAAAGTGCGGATATTGAAATTGGATAGAGAGTATGTTGACTGGCATTAACGCTTGTGATAATATAAATCAATAAGAGGTTCGGACATAGACAAGTTATATGCACAAAGATGACTAAAGAAAGGTGTTAACAATGACTCAAGAGCCAACTAACGAAACCGAATATATTGTCGAGGAGTCTAAGGAAACATTTTCCACATGGATTGACCGTCCGTACATCCCCAATGAATTGAAGACACAGTTATTCAAAGCCAACGTTCTAATTGTACCAAGAGAGGGCTTTCGAGAGCACTCCGAACCGGTTTTTCCAACTGGTACTGAAGAGCTTCTTAACTTTCTTAGGGATAACATGGATAAGGGTATTGTTCCTGACATATGTAGCACAGATCAAGACTATCGAGAATTTGCTCTTCACGACACATGGATTATCATAGGCAGTTTTATTGTGACAAGCATCGTGGCTCCAATAATCGTAGACCTCATATCTGAGTATATAAAGAAGCGTTGGACCAGCAAAGAGAATCATACAAATATCAAGGTTGAACTAACTGTCGTTGAAAAAGACGGTCATGCTTCTCGACTTCTCTACGAAGGGTCCGCTAATGATTTCAACAAAAGTGTAAAGCCAACTCTTAAGTCACTTGCAGATAAGAATGTAGATACACAACCAATTGTGGGCACTCAACCGAAGAAGGAGATTTCAAGGTGACGTTAGAGGATGTGAAGAACTATCTACGAGATGTTTCTCAGAATTTCAATTCACGGGATTCTGAACCTGCAAAACAATGTCTTGCTGTACTAAAGCAAGAAGCTGTTGCTGCCGGTGATCAGCAAGCTGCGAAAACAATCTGGTGCTTTGAAGAAATTATTGAGATTCAAGATAAATACATTGCGACGTTTTTTCAACTAAAGACAGAGGAGTTCTATGACGCTTGGTGTACTCTCGAGCGTGTAGAAATTGAATTACTATCCCTGACACGTCATTTTCAAGATGTTACAAATGAGTTTCAAATCTCCTTCATAGCACGGCAAACTTCACGCTATCAATCTGTTTTTCCGTATAAGCTCTTCATGAGTCCAGAAATTATTAAAATAGAGAAGACCTGTAGTATCTGTAAAAAAGTTATCTCCATTAGAAATCCTTGTGGACACCGTGTGGGAGAAATCTATAATGGCGAGATGTGCTCGAGAATTGTAACTGAATCAGAACTTATAGGGATGTCCATTGTTAAAGACCCCATGCAAAAATATTCAGTTCCATTTATTTTAAATTCAAAAGGTGATGGCAAAAAGGATTATTACAATTATTCTATTATAAAATATTTAATACACAGGCTAGAATCACCATTCCACGAGTGGGATGTCACATGGACTAAAAACAGACACCCGCATTCAAGGTTTTCATATGTTGGTCGAAATGACCTTTGTCCTTGTGAATCCGGGAAGAAATACAAAAAGTGTTGTCTATTAGAAGAAGGCGTACTCAGACCGCATTGTCAATTTACTTTTAAAGTAAAACCGCCAGATCACCTTCTAACAGTCGAATATATTGATTGAAATGGTGTAAACAAAGAAGTAAGGACGGAGACGGGATTCTGTAGCTAACAAGGATAAAATAATAATGGAAAAACTGGCATATGTCATTTTGGGTTGGTTATTGGGTATAGGTGGACAATTTTTACTTGCTCGAAATATAAGTATCAGAAATATGAAGAGTTTTAAAACCTGTTTGGTCTCAGAACTTGAAAATATTGCTTCCGTGTTGTCTTGGGCATATTATCTTTTAAACTGCAAAATACGCAAATTTGATAGTAATAGCTTTAGGTGGTGGGTGATAGCCATTAAAGAATTTGATACAAATATGTCTGATGATGAAAAAGAACTTATTAGTAAAGTAGAGTCAAATTTTGAACAATGTTCAAAAATACATAAATTAAAATATGGTAACACAAATAATAACTATCTTTTTGTAAAAAAAATACGTTTACCCTACTTAGAACAAAATCTAACATCTATTTCGTTACTAGACTCATCTATTCAAAAAAATATAATGTCTTTGTTGAGACAAATTAATACTATAAATGAAGAAATCGAGTTGCTAAATTTCTATTTTAAAAAAGGATTTGATCTGAACTGTACAGATACTGATGAAATAATAAAAGGATTTACACTAGATGAAAACCAAATAGCGGCATATCATAATATTTCTCGTCACATTAAAGATACTATTGAACTTATTCGGGAGATTATTAGATGTACTATAAAGGCGAAGTAATACAATGTTTTGTGAATATTTCGATAATGGTTCATGTAGAAGTTAGTATAATCAAAATCCGTAAAAAACTTGTTATATATTTAAATAGAAATAGGTCAAGTTGTTGATAAATCGGGTTGTACAAGTAAGGGTTAT
Organism: Elusimicrobiota bacterium; assembly: GCA_041658405.1. Lineage (NCBI taxonomy): Bacteria > Pseudomonadati > Elusimicrobiota > Elusimicrobiota bacterium. The sequence goes on along the minus strand of JBBAAG010000027.1, from coordinate 25,319 downwards.
TAGCGTGTGGGAAAACTGTATAACAAACGTAAAGTAATATCGATAGTGGCAAGAAAACTAAAGAATTTATATAAGGATAATGCACACCATAATCTTAAGGTTCCGTTAGATGAGCTGATTTTTATTATCTTATCGGTTCGTACTACTGAGAAAGTCTACATCAAAGTGTATCGTGAGCTAAAGAAGAGATATCCGCGGTGGGATATGTTGTTGAAGGTACCTCCAGGGAAATTAGCAGCACTTATAAAAGCTGGTGGAAAGTATAATGTTAAAGCGGGGTATATAAAAGGTATCATAGAACAAGTGATTAACAGGTTCGGAAAACCAACGCTGGACCCGTTGAAATCCTGGTCAGATGCAAAGTGTGAGGAGTATTTGGTATCGTTGCCGGGGGTAGGTAAGAAAGTAGCCAGGTGTGTTATGCTATACGCCCTGGGGAGAAAAGTATTCCCGGTCGATTCACACTGTTGGCGAGTCAGTAGAAGATTGGGATGGATTGAGAGTAGGAGGAATGTGCCGACAACGCTTGACATGGATACACTGCAAAAAGTAATACCAGTTGAGCTTAGATATTCGGCGCATGTTAATTTACTCTCGTTAGGACGTGATATTTGTACACCGAAAGACGTCAGGTGTAGTTTGTGTTGTATAGAAAAAAATTGTATTAAAAAACAAGTACTATTTGAATGAAAACGAAAAAACTATGGCAGTTCCGATGGTATTTTGGTATAATAATTTCTAAAACGGAGAGAAATAAATGGTTAATGCAACAGAGTTACTTACGATAAAACAAGCTAGTGAGTGGGCAACTAGCTATTTGAATAAACACGTATCGCCATCTAATATTTCATATCTGATACAATATGGAAGGATTAAAAAAATTGGAGACAACGGAACTACATTAGTCAATTTAGGCGATTTGAAACAATACTATCAGTCATTTCTGGGTCAACGTGAAATCAGTTGGAAAGAAAAATTAGGTAAAGACTTAAATTGGGCGTTATCATTTGATTATCTTAAAGAAGCTGAAACCACAAAACATGTACATCGTCTACATCCGTATAAGGGCAAGTTTATTCCTCAACTGGTAGAGTATTTTTTGGATGAACATACGGACGATTTTAAAAAAGAAGTTTATTTTCGAAAAGACGATATTGTTTTGGACCCTTTTTGTGGTAGTGGAACTACTTTAGTTCAAGCTAATGAACTTGGTATTCATGCTATAGGAGTAGACATATCTGCTTTTAATGTAATGATTAGCAACGCCAAGATTGGAAGATATAATTTAACCGAATTGTATAACGAAACAGATAAAATCACGGAAGCTCTAAGGAAATTTATCGCTGATTCAAATACAATAACTTTTGAAAATCACTTGTTAAAAGAATTACAAGTGTTTAATAATAAATACTTTCCCTCGCCAGAATTTGAGTATAAATTGAATCGAGGAGAAATAAATGAAGATAAATATGGTGATGAAAAAGAGAGGCAGTTTTTGCCGATATACTTAGGTCTTATTAAACAATACAACATACAACTTAGACAAGAGAAGACCGGCAGCTTTTTAGATAAATGGTATTTGAAACACATACGTTCTGAAATCGAGTTTGTTAATAGGCTCGTTGAGAAGGTTGAGGATTCAAATTTAAGGAAAATAATAAAAATAATTTTAAGTCGTACCATACGTTCTTGTCGGGCAACAACTCATTCGGATTTAGCAACGTTAAAAGAACCCATTACGACGACGTATTACTGCTCAAAACACGGGAAAATATGTAAACCTTTGTTTTCAATACTAAGTTGGTGGGAACGGTATAGCGAAGATACGATTAAACGACTTATTGAATTTAATAAAATAAGGACTGATACGTTTCAAACTTGTTTGACAGGAGATACACGTACGATAAATATATTCTCTAAATTTAGAAGGCAAGGAAACAAATTTGATACGCTTCTTAGGAATAAAAAAATTAGGGGAATCTTTTCAAGCCCGCCGTATGTTGGATTGATAAATTATCATGAACAGCACGCATATGCGTATGACTTATTTGGGTTTGAAAGGAAAGATGAGTTAGAGATAGGTCCGCTTTTTAAAGGACAAGGAAATGAAGCCAAAAAATCGTATGCTCAAGGAATCTCGGATGTATTGAATAACTGTAAAAAGTATTTTGCCGATGATTATCACGTGTTTTTGGTAGCAAATGATAAATATAATCTATATCCGACAATCGCCAAACAAGCTGGGATGAAAATAGTAAGCCAATTCAAACGTCCTGTGCTTAATAGAACTGAAAAAGATAAGGGTGCGTATTCGGAGATAATTTTTCATTTAAAAGGGATATAAAAATGCCACTGAACAAAATGCAAATAACCCAAGTTGAATCCGTTCTAATAAAGGGGCTTAGAAACAAGTTTCAAAGTTATAAACCAGAACCAGCTTCAATGCCTTTTCATACAAGACTTTTAGGAAAAGATAGATTGGCTTTGTATTCATTTATACATTCTTTGAATACTAATTTCGGAACAAGTATTTTTGAGCCTGTTGCACTTGTTTTGGCAAAACAAAATTATCAAGAAGCAGAGACGCATGTTGTTGCAGGGAATTACATAAGTAAAGAAGCTCATACGGTTATTCAAAAAATAATGGACGATTTAACAACAGCAAAGAAAGAACCAGATAAAGAGAAAGAAATTGAAACCATAAGGAAAGTATGTAAGACATCAAATATGCAAAAGGTTAAACCCACTCAAATAGATTTACTAGTACACAAAAGTAAAGATGAGCTTTTTTTATTTGATATTAAAACGGCAAAACCTAATGCCGGTGGTTTTAAGGAATTTAAGAGGACGCTACTTGAATGGGTGGCAGCTGTATTAGCTTCAAATCCGTCGATTAAGATACATACACTAATTGCGATACCTTATAATCCATATGAACCGGACCCCTACAATCGTTGGACAATGAGGGGAATGCTGGATTTGGATAAAGAACTGAAAGTGGCGAGCGAGTTCTGGGATTTTTTAGGTGGTAAGGGTGCATATGAAGATTTGTTGGGATGCTTCGAGAGAGTAGGGATTGAGTTAAGGTCAGAAATAGACCAATATTTTATAAAATATAATAGGTAGACCAGTAACAAAAGCATTTATTGTTCAAGGTCTCTTTAAGTTAACATTGACGGTTTTTCTAATCTAATCAGATAGTACTTCAAGTTATAATTTTGTGAGTTTCAAATCCTAGCTCCAGTTCTGTATATACAGTAAGATGCAATGCGATATGGCACAGTAAGAGTGGTTACTTTGCGTCTGGGAGTGATAAACTCCTGAAACAAAGGGAAAATAGTATGAAAAGATGTGTTTTGACATTGTTGACTAAAAATGTATAATATCATTAAAAGTAATTGAGGGTAACAATGAAAAAAAAAGGAAACAATACTGACATAGTAAAACAAAGAGAGATACTTCAGCTTTTCAATATTTTAGGAATCGCAGAGAATTCGCTAAAAAAATATACAGGTGCAGAAGATTTTGCACGTTCAATAAAAAAATGCTCAATCCCTCAAGACGAACAAACTACTTTTGTTTTGTACTCCTCAGAAAAGCTGAATGAAAAGGATTCTATTTAATATGCCTAACTGGACTAAGGTATTATCGGAAATTAATGAATTTCAACGACAAAACAATCCTTTGGATGCTGTGCGAAACAAATATATGAAAATATTAAATAAGATTACGAAGAGAAATGTTATAGCATACTATTCGGGTTGGTTATCAAAACCCGGGAACGCTGGAATATCCGATTCCGACAAAAATGCTTTTATGACAACTATACATCAATTGGATAAAACAAAAGGATTAGATTTGATATTACATACTCCTGGTGGTAATGTGGCGGCAACCGAATCTTTGGTTGATTATTTAAGAGCAATGTTTGGTACAAATATAAGAGCCATAATACCTCAACTTGCTATGTCTGCTGGAACTATGATAGCATGTTCTTGTAAAGAAATTCTAATGGGTAAGCATTCTAGTTTAGGTCCCATTGACCCACAGTTTGGCGGTATTTCAGCACAAGGAGTTATAGAAGAATTTGAGAGGGCAAAACAAGAAATTAAATCTGATAATTCTACGATTCCTGTTTGGCAAACTATACTGGCAAAATATCATCCAACTTTTATAGGTGATTGTGAAAAAGCAATAAAATGGTCCGAACAAATGGTGGTAAAATGGTTAATGGATGGTATGTTTAAAAACCAGACAGATGCCAGAAAAAAAGCAAAAAGAATTACCAAGTATTTGTCAAAACATGAAATATCTAAAACACATGAAAGACATTTTTCTCCTGATGTCCTTCTTCAAAAAGGGGTAAAGGTTATACTGATAGAAGATTCAGGCAAACCTTTTCAGGATACTGTATTAACGATACATCATGCTTTTATGAATACATTTGCCAGTTCTTCTGCTATAAAGATAGTTGAAAATCATCGTGGTGTAAAAATGATATTTGTTGCTGCTAAATAAAGAATGAATGTTTTTACTTTAGATGATTATGACTACATATTAGAAATCGTGTAGATTCCGGTTCAAAATTGCCACTTTTCGTAAACTGTACTTGTGAAATTTGAATGCTGGCAATTATGGCAAACTTCAAACCGGACAGGGTGGCAACTTTCACCGGATTACACAGTGGTTTTAGTCAAGATAGCGTTTTTATCGGCTTATAAAACAAGGGCTACATACGAGAAATATGAAGAAAATCGCGTCATGGGGTGTTGGTTTGGGATAGCACGGAGATAGCAAACTCGACGGATATTACCACTCAGAAATTAGTAGATCCGAGGCAAAGAGTGGCAAGAAAATGGAAAGAATTGGCAAAAACAGGAGACAAATAAAATGACAAAACTGTTGAATTTGTATTGCCAAATAAGTAATATGTAAAACAATGGGGGTGTAGCTCAGTTGGGAGAGCATCTGCATGGCATGCAGAGGGTCGCCAGTTCAACTCTGGTCACCTCCACTTAACTTTAACAGATATAAATAAAATCCCCCGGTTGCCTTCAGAAGAAGAAAACCGAGGGATTTATTTAATTTACAGATAGATAATAACTTACTTCGCTTTACCTAAGATCCGGAAAACTTTTGTTCCGCAATCCGGGCATACGCCTTTAACGGCTTTCATACCGTTCTTCATAACGACTTCCGCACCGTCTTTGATCTCAACTTCTTTTTTGCACTTCATACATCTACCCTTAGCCATTGTTACGTTCTCCTTTTTCGAAAAAATACTGATTAACTAATACTACCATTACCTACACAAAATATATTATATCAAATATTTTTAGTTCGTCTACGGTTTAAATATTGTTAACGCGATATACCTAACCCCGTCATCGCCTTTACTTGTATGCGTGTAATATACTGTTAACACATTACCATCAGGTAATTCCACTGAACTTGGATACCCGAGATCACCCCCGGGTGCGTCTGTGTATAATACAAGCTCGTTCTCAATATCCCAGGTTTTACATTCATCCCGGCTGATACACGCACGGACGCCATAGGGTGCTTTGCGGTACCCATAGGAACATAATACGTTGTTGTTACTCAATAATAACAAGTTTGACGGGTATCCCCAGAACGATGTGCGTACTGCCGGGGTCCAGGTTCTCCCGTTATCTTCCGATACTGACTGGTAACTAAACCCCACCTCCTGCGGTGTGGGCCGGCTGATACACACAACTTTATCATCAGAAAGTTTTAGTAAGCCCGGTTCCTGAAGGCCGTCTTTATTATCTTGAGCAGTACGTATCTCCCCAACTTTCACCCAGGCCGTACCCCTGTCTTTTGAACTTACAAGCACAACGATACTTTTACCCCCGGGCCCACCGTATAGTGGCAGTAATAGTTCACCAGGCTGGACTTCAATCGCAGGTTCTGATGTTGCGATCAATCTCAACGGCGGAACGTCAGTAAGGTTCGCCACAGGGCCATCCCATGTTTTACCTTCATCCACCGACCTCCAAATATATACCCCTGGGACACCGGCATACCGGTACTTTCCAAAAGTGTGTTTCCTTGATGTCTTAACCCCCCGGGCTTTCATCTCGTCCGTACTGACATATAATTCCCACATAAATGAGGATAGTATCAACGTCCCGTCTTTCATCTGCATAACTGACGGGTCCTGGAGGCCAATTGATTCTTTCCCCGATACAACCTCACCCGCGGGTTGCCAGGTTTGCCCGTTATCCTTTGACCGCATAAACGAAATTTTTGATTCCGGATCGATATGCGTAATCTTCTTACGACGCGGAGCTTCACGGAAAACAACGAGTAAGTCACCGGACTGTAGTTTGACAACCCCGGGGAATGTACTGTAACTTTTATCATTTTGGTATACCACGCCGGTTGAGATTTTCACGGTGCTTCCCTCACAAAAGTTTATGGATGTCGCAATAGCAACCAATAAACAGGACAACATCTTTTTTTGAAGATACATCTTCACTTTTCCTTCCCAGGTTTATCATATAACTTTTTTATAAAACATAATTATAGCTGAGGGTTGGGTTGACGGTGTTACCAACAAACCGGTATCCATTAGTTCACTACCCGTGAGTTTAACCGTTTCTTTCTTATCAATATCTTCCACCTCGTATACAGCTTCACGTTCAAGCCCGTATAACCTGAACTTCATAGCAGCAACCGCGGTATTCTCCCGGATAAATGCCTGTAGTACACCCTCCCCTGATGACGGACAGTTAAACTGCCACGCGAGCCAGTGGTTGTTATCGTTGATATATGGGGTCAGAGGGTAGTAATCACCTAAGAACAGTTTTGTAATTCTTTTACGTAAAGCTTCAACTTCGCGGATAGTATTATAATCCTGTGTTTTATCACGCATGTCATAACCGTATATTATAAACGGCGCAGTAAGAACACTGCGGATAAGATATCCTGTTTTATTGATCCAAAACCCAGTCCCGTAATACGGTATCCACGAAGATATACTGTATGTATGCTGCTGCTGCGCCTGCTGGTTAAATATATAATCCGACCGCAGTAACGGCACGCCGCGGCGTAAAGTTTCAACATCATTCCTTCTCCCGCCTGAAGCGCAGATATCAATCAACATCCCGGGATGGCGGCGCAGGAGTTCGTCAAGGTATGCGTATAATCCTTCAACATATCTTATCTCTGTAATCCCCTGGCGGCAGGGAGTATCATTTGCACGCCAGTAGTTCAGCGGTTCAATATTAAAATCCGTACGGTACAAATCAATCCCTTGTTCATTAATAACTTTATCCGCGTGTTCCACCCACCAACTCCTCGCGTCTGCATTCCCGAGGTTTAATAGTTTCCATTCACCGTCTTTCCCCAGGCCAAGTAACCATTCCGGATGGTTTTCGTATAACCACGTCCCCGGTGTCACGCGTTCAGGTTCAAACCATACGATTGAATTTACACCTTTTTTATGCGCGTAATCGGTGATAGAGCGCAACCCGCCGGGAAAACGGGTTTTATCAACTTCCCATGTACCGGTTTCATGCCAAGTTTTTTTTACGGGATACCACCCGGCATCCATCCACCAGAAATTGATTTTGATACCTTCCTCAAGATACCTATCCAAAAAAAACTTTTGCCATGTTTCGTTTGTCTGCACCATTTCCGCGTAATACAGTGAACTACACCCCGCGCACATTGGTTCCAGCGGTTTCCCGTTATTCCTTAGCATATTATGCTCAAGCATCCACCGGCGCCAAACATTTTGAGAACGGGTACGGTTGTTCTCACCATGCCAAAACTGGAGGACAACCATTGGGTTACGCACTTCTTCCCCGGGGAATAGTTTGAACCTCGTAAGTTCCTGCCCACCGGTAATGAATACCATTTTTTTGTTAGCCACAAAAAAATTTAGTGCCCACTGTCCTGCCCATCCTAATGCCAGGATGACACCGCGCCCGGCGTATTCAAGGTTAAAATAAGGAAAGTCGCTATTGACAGGACGCCCGCCGCAGGTGGAAATACGTTTTGCCTGGCGGTACATCAGCGTTGTACGATGGGGACGGTAATCATCAGCAGAATTCGGGCTACCTGTATGGTGGTTGAGAATAAAATCAGTATTTTGGTCAGTTTCGTTAATACCAAACCCGGCACTTATAGGCATGAGGTTCGAGATTATACCGGTATCCGTATCCCCCGTGTTTTTAAGAAATAGTGTCCATTCAATAGTTGGGTAGTCGTTATAAAGTATGAGTACGCATTTTACCTGTAGTTTGGTTTCAGGTAAAACAAACTTTACTGTATACCTTTTCTTTCCAATTAATTTCTCTTCATAAACTTCTGCAGGAATGTTTGGAAATAACGTTTCAGTTTTTTTGTCGTCATACTCAAACCCAAACGGTAGTTTATTACCCGTATTCTTTGATTCAAGAACACTTAAATATTCAGTAATCCATGCTTTGCATAAATCAAAATCGGATGGGGAGACTAATGACATATCTACACCTTATAAATCCCCGCACCGATATACCGTGTTTTGTTCTCATCATGGAAATAGTACGCCGTAAAAATACTGCCATCCGGGAGTTCAACAGAACTCGGGTACCCGAGGTCGCTACCGCTACCGTCAGTACGCAAAACATTTTCGCGTTCCATATCCCAAGTCTTACCCCCGTCTTTACTTATACACGACCGCACACCAAATGGTTTACGGCGGTAACCGTACGCACACAAAACGTTGCTATTCTTTAACAATAACAAACTCGCAGGGAAGCCCCAAAAAGGTGTACGTATCGGCGTAGACCATGTTTTACCGTTATCCGCTGACACTGACTGGTAACAATACCCTTCACCGACAGGTAACGGGCGCATAATACAAAGTATATTCCCATCCGGTAGTTTTAGTAATGCAGGTTCTGATAATCCTTCCGGATTATCCGCTGCAGTATTTATCTCACCTGTTTTTGTCCATGTATTACCCTTATCTTTTGAACTCATAAGTACTACCACACCTTTATTCCCGGGATGGCCATATAACGGTATCAATAGTTCACCCGGCTGGGTTTCAACTACAGGTTCTGATGTTGCAATAAGCTCGAGAGGGTCAACTGAGGTTATCACCATCTGAGATTCTGTCCACGTATTACCGTTATCCGTTGAACGCCATATATGGGTACCGATCACTGAAGCCCTGTGATATTCTAAATAATTATGTTCACGTGAATACCTAATCCCCCGCGCAGTAACCTCTTCCTCCGTCTTGAACAGTTCCCAGTCAAATGAGGAGAGTATCAACGTCCCGTCTTTCATCTGCATTATTGACGGATCCTGGAGGCCAACAGTACTTTTCCCGGAAACGACTTCACCTGTCTTTTCCCAGGTTTGCCCGTTATCCTTCGACCTCACGATTGTTGTCTTAGATTCCGGATCAATATGCGACGGCTTGCCTCTCCATGGTGCATCCCGGAAAACTATGAGTAACTCACCGTTTTCAAGTTTTACAACGCTAGGAAATGCGCTGTAATGTTCCACGTTTTTGTACACCGTAATTGTTTTGATATCCATTTTTTATCCTTTCATTAATGTGTTCTTACCACATAATAATAGCAAATTCGTTGTGGAGGACACATTAAGTGTTTTGAGTTTATAGTATTCTTGTATTACTCGCTTATAACTTCATCACTATAATCATTCTCTGTATCGGTAGATAAAAGACTCTCTTCCTGAATATCTTCTTCAGCTTGAATTTCTTCTTCAGTAATGGCTTCCGTAATGTCATTACCTATGTCAAGTTGAGGTAATAGTGGTTGAGATGGTATATTAGTAACGGGAATAACAGCGGGTACTGTTTTTTTTGTGGATCTGCCAAACCCTATGATTACTCCTGCTTTATGCAAACCCCCGAGTTCATGTACGGTATATGCGTAATCAATTGCAAAATTTGAGATCTTAAACCCAATACCCACACTGTATTCCCCGGTATTTATTCCAAAACGCAGGCATAAAGGTTTTAGCAAGTAAACCTCTGTACCCGCATAATAATCTAAGGTTACCGATTTATATAACTGTTCAACGTCAGCTGTTATTATCCATAAATCCTTAAATATTTTATACATCATACCACTGCGTAAAGATACCGGCGGGACAAGTTCTCCTGCGGCATACACGTTACGCACCACCCCTGCAAGCGTCAACCGTGAATTAAATAATGTTTTGGATAACCCTAAATCCACAGCAGCCATTGTTCTGTTGTAAGTATAAAGTTTTATATCTCCAACTTTTAACGATATTCCCCAGGAAAATGATTCATCAACTTTTTTCCCTGCACTAAAACAATACAGCGTCTCGTAAATCGATATAGTATCACCACGTTGCCCGTTTTCGTCATATACCTTAAACCCGTCACTCGAACGCTGGTACACAGCCATTCCAATATTAGTATTTAAAAAATTCAACAAGTAACCACTCACAAACACGTCACGCGTATCTTCCGGCATATTAGCACCATATAAATATATTTGTTTATGTTCCATCCTGCTAAGCAGCGCGGGGTTCCAATAAACAACTGATGCGTCGTTTGTATACGCTACACCAGTACGTCCAAGCGCCACCTGCGCTGCGCCCATACCATAAAAAGTTAACGGATACGCCACACCGCCAATATCCGCTGATACGGCGTAATATTGTGACGATACCAACTGTGATGCCAGTACTAAACAGATAACAGCATTAATAAAAGTACTGTATTTCTTCATCAGTATTCCACCAAAAATTTGCTTACTGTAGACACACCTTTATCTGTAACAATTTTAAATATGTACCCGCCAGGAGATACACGCGTACCATACTTATTATACCCATCCCACTGCACAGTATTTGGCCCAACCTTTGCACCGTTTTCCCCCGGCATTATCTCCCATTCCTTCACCAATGTACCATTGAGGTCGTATATCATAATCTTAATCGCCACATCATTACTCAAAACATACGCGATGTTAAGCTTACTCTTCATAGGATTCATTACGGAAGGATACGAATATACGAGTGCTACCGATTCATATATTGTTCCAACAAATACTGCTTTAGACTCCGGTGACCACTCACTCCATAGACCTGCGTTATTTAGTGCACGGGTACGGTAAACATAACAATTACCTATAATCCTGATATCATCCGCGGGAAGAACAGAATTATTATAATTTTGAGTAGCATTGTTACCAACTGTAACATAATCCACATCGAATTTAACAACATCAATTGTTCTCCACACAGGATCATTATTCACGCGTTCCTGCAATTCATACAAACTGACCCCTGACCCAACACCATTCATCATTAATTCCGCAGGAGTAGGATCCATCCCCGGAGAATGTATAGAGATCGTAAAAATCCCTTTTTCCACATTTTTCTTTCCTGTAAAAATGTTCTCAGGGATCGGCGCGCTGTTACTTAGTAACATTGGCGGAGTAAGGTCAATCATTACCACACAACTCTTAAGAGGGCCAGTTTTAACCTGACTTTTTTTGATATTGTCAAAATCAACGTATTCATACACAGACGCCGCTTTCAAGTGCACATAGTACCGGTTTCCATGAGTAAGCATTACTGGTACAAGTATTTCATAAACGTTTTCGTTGCTAATTGATACATCCCGCATAATTCTTTTCCATCCCAAAGTTATTGAATTATAACTGCCTATCTCGCTGCTTGAATCCATGGCGGATGACGATGTGCCAACAGCGTACATAACTCTTGATAGATTCACTGTTCCATCATTAGTTAGTAAATTAATTTTGAACGCAATACTGATTTTACTAGAATTGGACTTCCACGCAGTTGACTGCACCCCGGGAGTTAAAGGATCAGCGTCTATGTATTCAATATCAGGTGAAGCAAAATGTTTTATGGTAACCTTTCCTGATTTCAAAGGGAATACACTGGAAGTGCTTATAATAGCCGAGGCCGGGTTTCTTGTAATACTCTCAATCCCAGGTATTTCAATCTCAACCTCATGTTCTTCGGTGTTTATAACATTCACATTACCACTAACTCTATTTACCCACCCAGCCATACCCGTTATAAATATAGAACTTTCAGTATCGGTAATATAAACTTTAGTAGTCGTACTAAAAACAATGTTAGCTATACCTTTGCGGAAATCATTCGACCCATTAAATACACTAGCTACTAATCCTGTAGGATCCAGGGTATCAGTTGACGACAATACCCCGTCATTGTTTACATCGCGGTATACCCAAAGTTGAATGAGATCACCCTCACCGTAATAGTCAGGATATTCCGAACTAGTACCCGCTTTCTCAATCGCACCGGTTTGCCGTAATTTTAACCCTGTCAATTGCACGACATTTTTGTTTGTCTTGAGTCTCAACCGTAATAATGGCAATTCTTGTGCCTGTTTGACAGTTACTGGCGCAAGACTTTCAACTGTCACATTAAGTTCAGCTGGGACAATCCTTGCTTTTGAAAGCGTCTCAAACGGTAAATTTGTTGATAAAACAATATTGGGTTCATTAACAACAATACGTAGGTTATCCATAATTCTTAACCCCACACTATGGCCCGCCTGTGCGGTATCCGCAATGTCATAAAGTACAAAAAACTTCTTAGGCGCACTTGTTATTGTTTGTGAGGATACTGATATACTGATATTCGGCCCGGCTGTATCATCCGGGAAAACATCCTGCCCGGAAGATATCAACGTGTCTGATATATCCCATAGATCGTTTGCGTTGGAATCAGAATATATTTTTACACAGCTGACATCTTTATTTGTCCCAGTTAATGGTGAAGATGTTCCATATCCTGTTCCCGTACGCTGAAACTGTAGTCCCGACCATATCGCATCAGCTCTATTTGTTGTTAACTGAAACGCGCATATAACAACATTTTTATCACCCTGTGTTACAACAGATGCGGGATATTTATTGGTATCCACCGGCACAAATGTTATTTGGTCAGGATAATCCGTAATCGTTGAATAAAAACTTTCAATAGGAAAATTATCGGGGATAACATAATCCGGTTCCTCAATGATAAGATAGCTTGTAGCAGGTAACGATATCCCAATCCTTCTTTCAACACCGGCAAGATCATAAATATCATATGTAATAAAGTATACCTGTCCTTCTAAATCGGTGCCAATAGTTTCAGGGTTATTAAACACTAACTCGCAATGTTTATTAACAAACTTGTTAAAACCCGCGTTCATAAGTCCTGGGGCATAGCCTTGACGGTCAACTAATATATCTGACATAATACCATACACTATTGCATCAACATTGTGATTGTCTACATTTGACCCTAGTATCCCGCGGGATATCCTACTTAATGTATAACGATTCACTATTCCCATGACAGTAGAGGTTATCGTCATTGTTGATCCATAATATCTCATGATTTCTCTGTCAATCATCAAGTATCCGCTATTCGGGAAAATGGACGTTGAATCCACAACAATATATCCGGTATCGTTCTTTGTATAGATACTCTTTAATCTACCTTCTGGTACAAGAGTAGTGTTCTCGAATCTCTTAGTAGCGTTGAGGTCACGGTATACCTTAACTGCTGCAATATCATTATCCAACGCATCGCCCGTGAGGTTTAATTTTAATCCGCGCCAAGTTACAGCATTATCATTTGCACGAAGTGTGAGTTGCAGAAAACCTCTATTTTTATCACCTTGTTGTACAGTTGCCGGTCTTATAATTTCAGAATTAACTATTAGATTATCGATAGTTGATAATACTCCAGGAGTACCTCCACTAATATCATTATTAATCACTATATTATGATTGAACCATATTCCTAAATGCTCCTGGCTGACATCAAAGTAACTGTTATCCCTGATTGAAGCACCAAAAAAATGCCCGCTAACTGCCGTCGGGCTAATATCCGCTGCTATATAGTATACCGTAGGTGTTGCAGTGATCAACACATACTGTTTTCCATAAGTCGTTTGGTCCATCGGGTACGCAGGATCATCCAACTGTACTTGTGACATATTATCATTGAAATACGGTTGTCCTACGTACGACTCACCTAATTTTATACCAAGATTATTATCATTGCCCTTATATACATAAAGCCGTTCAATATCGCTATCCTCATACCGGTTACTTCCAGGAGAAAACATTTTTATTCCCAACCCATATAACCGCACGTAGTAATTATCACATGAAAGAGTTAACTTCAATAAAGGAACATTCCTCTCACCCTGTTTTATCGTACCAGAGATTACGGTACCTGATGTATGAGTCACGGCAACTGTATTATACTGTGCCCGAGTAATTCCGGATATAGTATTTTGGGTTACAGATGTGTAAGATATTATTTCATTCTCAACAACAGCGTATCCGTACTGTGGAAACATAGCAGTTGAGTCTACATGGAAACTCGTATCGTCTACGCTTGCCGTATCTCTTAATACCATACAGTTAACGGGGCTGATTTTCGCTGTGACCGTTCTTGGGCTAGGAATTATTGTTCTTTGATCCGATATGTACGACAAATCTATTGTTGTACTTGACACATAATTTGGCGAGGCTATCATAAACGCTTCATAATTTGTTAATTCGACGGAAACCTGCTCATTTGGCGTTGCGGTATCACTAATATCCATACTTACAAAGTAACGGTTGCTTATGCCTATGGATAACGACTTTTCTGCAGTAAATATGCGCTGTTGGGTCACAGTTGAGAATATAATCGCGCATTCACCACTGCGACCGTTATTATTAAATGTCCCCGATCCGAGCAATACATCGCTGTTTGTATCAAATACCGCATTATTGTTTATATCATACCATATACCTACCCCGTTGATATCAGTATCACTAGACCTGGTCGTTCCTACACGGGTAAGCTTTATACCGGTCCAATACGCATCCCCTTGATTGGTTTCCGCAGTAAATGCCATGATTTCATTATTCTTAGTCCCCTGCATTAAATATTTATATGTATTAACATTAATCCCTTGTACATTAATTACTGTATTAGTTGACTCGTACGCCTTAAAAGTAACCTCATCTGGAAACTCGTTCACAACAGATAGTGTGTAAATAAAGGGTATGTTATCGGTTGACACTCTATCCGGTGAATAAACGGTAAAATAATTTGTTGTTTCTACTGATAACCCCAGCCTTGTTGACCCTGTTTTTGCAAGATAATCAATGTCATAAGTGACAAAAAACGCCTGGCCTTCCGGTGTAACTTCATTGTACTTCCTTGATACTACTAACGGGATTTCAACTGTCCCGTTATTAAACGTGTAAGCGTTATACTTACTTAGTGATGCTAAACCGTTTTCTTTGTCATAATCCGTAAACACACCATCCCTGTCACCGGTAACGGTTGCCCCTGCGGAATGTTCTTGAACTTTAGTACCGCATATCCCTCGAGTAGTAGTCACTATCCGATAACTGTTATTTGTTGAGAGTAACTGATTGTATTCCATTTTCTCGGTACCAACAGCAATGGTTCCGGTTGAAGGGAACCCGGATATCGTATCTATCCAAATTGTGGTATCACCGGAAAGTACCGCCTGTGCAATTATTGTGGTAGGGTTCATATCCTTATAAATATTAACTTCTTTAATATCTCTATCCCCTCCTCCGCTTACACGGTCAATCTTTATTGTTTTTAGGATCGCTGAATTATCATTTGTTGAGAAGTTAAGTTTTATCATAACAACGTTTTTATCGCCCTGTGTTGCAGCAGAGACTGCTACGTATTGCGGTTCAACTTTCATAATATCTATTGTCGGAACAATACTTACCATCGCACTTAGAATTGGATAAATATTTTGGCTACTATTTACCGTGGCGTTAATAGGAATAAAGTCCGGGTGGAATAAAATTTCAGCGCCATGACTTGACCCGATACTTGCTGATGCATTGAAGTCAAATGTAATGAAATAGTACTGAGTTGTGGGTGTCACCTGGTCATACGCAATATCATTCGTTATATCCAATATCACACTGTTATTATCAAACTGTCCCGCATCAGTCACTGGTATATCGATAGATGGTTCAAATACTTTTGACCTATTAGTATCCAACCATAACCGCACTTGTTTTATATCACTATCACTCCCCCCTTCATCAGCACAATGCATCACCTTGACTTTATCTAACCTCGCGGGATATTGATTTGTCCACAATCCAAGCATCAACATCGCAACATTATTTGTGCCCTGCGGGACATTAAGAGTTGTTGTTGATTTTCCTGTAGAACAGTTTATATAGGTTGCAGCAACGCTATTATACATAACACTAATTGTCTCGGGTGGGACACTTAAAGTCGACTGGTACGACCGTATAGGAAAATTGTTTTTTGCAACCTTCACCGTAGAATTTGTACTCATGAATATATATCCGGTTTCTTTGATTTCTAACCCTAGACTCCCTGAACGGTTGGTGTTGGAGGGTATACGAACTGTTAAAAAGTACATTTCTTCATTCTGTGGGATAATTTCTAGTACTGCTAACAAGAGGTCTGCATAACCCATCACATTAAAGACGGCAGATGATAAGAATAGATCCTCCGCAGAGCTATAGTCCCCAAGTATTTTATCCCCTTCGAAAGTACCATTAGAGTTACTGTCCTTATATAACGCAACTTCAGTTATTTGGTTATACGGCAACGTACCGGTTTTATAAACTCTTAGTTGATTTATTTGCGCATAATTAGTAGACGCTTTGGTTAATGGATCTATGCGTAATCTAAGAGATAACATAGCTACCGGTGACGGGCTCTCCGCTATCGATCCCTGTCCCTGGTATAAGTGCTTTGCTATACCTATTTGCATTTTCTCATCAGACTCCTCAGGTGCAATATCTTTTGGAAACACAATAATCCCAACGATATCAATGTTTTCGGAAGATAGCATCCCGTCGTTTGTATGACCGTTGATGTTAGAATTATTATAATCCGTCACTCCGATAGTAAGCGTCTCCTGCATAACATCTTGCACGATGAAAGTTGTTATCCCGGCATCGGTAGTAGTGAACTGGTATAATGCAGGGGTAAAACTTGCGGTTGATGAGTTCGTCCAAAATATCACTCTTCCGGTATAATACTGCCCGTTAACCGGATCACCGGCCGCAATATTTTGATAAAGATCGCGTGCTTTAACAGTTATTAAACCCGGAGTATCTACGCTAAGACCCATGATGTGATAAGCATGGTTAATCGAAAAATATGCCGCAGTAGTTGGTGTAATAACCTGCTGCTGTACCGCATCATCCCATCCTTTCGACGGGTATTCGGAACAGGTTATGATAGGGGTTGAAGCAATTTGGTCTTTATAATAAAAGGCCGTACAGCTTTTCCCTGATTCAAACAATAAATCTTTTTGTTCTGACCATCCATCGTCCACAGTGGATATATTAAACCTTGCCCAGTTTGATGTCGTATAAAGTTTAACAGTGACATTCTCGTTGATAGGTGACTCATTCCCAAAACTATCTCGCGTCTGCAATTGCATTACAGTATCCATTGTGTTACCGGATGTATAATCAGGATAATACTGTACCGTTGTCCCGGCAATTAATCTGCGTGGCGGGGTAGTGAATACAATTTTTGATACCTGTGCAGGATTTACAGTGAACCCGCTTGAGATTGCGCAAGCATACACCGCCGGTGTGCTGGTATCTACCGCCGTAATCGTCCAAGTAGTCCCCGCGGTTTTGAAATTCGCTGTAATCATAGCCGTCCCTGAGGAAAGAATGACATTAATTGGAAGGATATTATCTGCATGCGGATTATTTGTTACCAACGATACTGTGATTGTTGAAGAAACAATATTCCAGTTATCATCCGTCGCATTAATTGTGATAGTAAACCCCACCCCTGCGGTTTGTGCTGAAGGACTGCCATTTTTTCCGCTTACCGTTCCAGTCGCAGCGGTTTCACCTATTAACAATACCTGTAAACGATTACCTCCAAATACAGAAACCCGGGCATCGATAATGACCGTAATACAGATAATCAATACGGACAATAATCTGATAATCCAAGGCATAAATACAATCGTTTCCTTTTCCATAATATTGTAGAGCGCGTTTTATAAGAATGTACAATATGTCAACATTAATAGCACAAAAACCCTTTCTTTACAACTTGACCAAGAGAACCCTCTCTTATGTTAGACAAACAAAAATGAAAAATTATTCATAATATAATAAAAAAGTTTTTGTATGATACTTCTATTATGTTATACAAAGTTGTACAAAAATGGCTGAACAAATAAACACGTTCTCCGCGTTCAAACACCGCAACTTCATGCTCCTATGGATCGGCACCGTAGTTTCGCATGTCGGTGATTTTATGCAGATGATCGCGCAAAGCTGGCTGGTGTTAACCCTCACAAACTCGCCGTTAGCTATTGGGCTGGTAGCCTTTTGCCAGGCCGCCCCGAGGTTGGTATTAAGCCCGTTACTCGGCGTATTCTCTGACCGTATGGACCGCAAGAGATTTATGATATTTGCGCAATGGGTAGCGATGCTGCAGGCGCTGGTATTCGGTGTATTAGTAGCTTTTGATGTTATACAGTTCTGGCATATAATCATAATCGCACTGGTACTCGGTATTGCGAACTCGGTAGGGCAGATTAACCGCCAAGCGATGATATCCTCAATCGTACCGAGGGAAGATATAACCAACGCTGTAGCATTAAACGCCGGTGCGATGAATGCCGCAAAAGTTGTGGGGCCTGCGATCGCCGGGATTTTGGTTAGTACAATCGGTATAGCCGGGTGTTTGTTTATCAACGCAGCAAGTTTTATCGCGATCCTCGCAGCGCTGTACCTTATGGATATACCAAAAGTTGAACGCATGAATAAAATACGTAGTGTCACAGCCGAAACAATGGAAGCCGTGCGGTACGTTTTTAAAGACCGTGAAGTATTACTCGGTATACTGATAGTTTACGGGATGGGCTTATTTGGTATGGCGTACTCGAGGTTGATGCCGGTTTTTGCGCGTGATATTTTGTTTATGGGCCCTGAGGGTTATGGGTACTTAATGACACTCCCGGGGGTCGGCGCTATTATTTCCATACTTTTTATTGCCAACCTCAGAGGAAATATTAACCGCGGAAGAATCGTAATAGTTTCTAACCTCATTTTTGGGGTTACACTACTAATTTTTTCATTCTCCAAAAACGTGATACTAACCGCCGCGTGTTTAATTATGCTCGGTGCAAGCCAGCTTTTCTGCAGGTCTTTAACCAACGTTATCATCCAGCACAACGTCCCGGATGAAATGCGTGGCCGGGTATTAAGTTTTATGTTCATGGATATAGGGCTCTGGGCAATGGGCTCATTTTTGTTAGGTATGCTCGCGGAGTACACCTCCGCGCCATTAGCGATCTCAGTTGGTGCAACGCTTTGTATGATGGTCCCGCTGACAATCTTTGCGTATAAACGCACGCGTAAAACATCCTGACATTTTTGTGTTTAACAAAGTATAATAATAGGTAAGAGGTGTTTAAACATATGGATAATTGTGAGGAGAAAAAAATGCATAATGACGGGATGTTCAGTGTTGCGTATTTATTAACGGTGCTCGGGGCAATTATTTATTATATCCAGCACTCAGCAAGTTTTTGGGGTGGTGTCCTTGGGTTCTTAAAAGGCTTGATCTGGCCATTATTTGCAACCATAAAAATACTTGAACTCCTGAAAATGTAATAATCGTGTTATGAAAGAAATGGATTATACTAAGTATAAACTCAAACCCGCGGGTGATATTGCTGCGGGAATAAAAAACTGCGGGTCTTCCTACTGCGTTGTTGCGTGTAATAAATGTTTTACTGAATACGTTAAAGACACAGAACCCGAACCTGAAACACTGACGGCGGAACTCAAGACTGCAGGATTAGCGAACCCCAACATTTTGAGGGTAGATTTTTTGTGTAACAAAAACTTTAATGAAAAGATTATTTCAGGATTTATTTCTGATAACAAATCATCCAGTATTGTCGTGATCTCCTGCGGTATCGGTGTGCAAAGCGTTGGGTCATACTCCGCAATACCTGTTATCTCGGGCTGTGATTCTATGAGTTACTACGGCCACCACGGCATTGCGTTATCCTATAACCGCTGTGACGCCTGTGGGCAGTGTTATCTAAACGACACCGCCGGTATTTGTCCGGTAACCGCCTGCGCTAAAAGTTTAGTCAACGGCCCCTGTGGCGGTGCGAAGGATGGTAAGTGTGAAGTAAACAAAAACAAAGACTGCGGATGGGTACTCATCTACCGCAAACTCGAGAAACAGGGACGGTTAAAAACTTCGGTTACGCATCCCGCTAAAATCCGTGATTACAATATCAACACATACACAAAAACAGCGGGGTACACAAAAACCATGCGTGACCGCCGGTTCACCGGCTTTTACGGCGGGTTTTATCCAATTGAACATAAAGAGTTGAGTGAAGACAAAAGTATAACCGTTATACCTGCAGGAGATATTGTTGCGGTACCGTTGGCACAGCATATAGGCGCACCCTGTACAGCAGTTGTGAAACCCGGGGATAATGTTACTGTTGGACAGTTAATCGGCAAAATCCCGGAGACCGCAAAAACCGGGTGCCCGGTACACTCACCCGTCAGCGGGACCGTAAAATCAATAGAATACCGTATTAACGCATTAGGGGTAGAAGTATTGACAGTAATGATTAATAACGACGGGAAGAACACTATTTCCCCATCCATAAAACCCGGTGGTGATACGGATAAACTCACAAAACAAGAATTGCTGGAGATCATTAAAAATGCCGGGATTTCCGGTATGGGCGGTGCAGGATTTCCTGCGTGGCTAAAACTAAACCCCGTAAAACCTGTTGATACCGTTATACTCAACGGTTGTGAATGCGAACCGTATCTCACAACGGACTACCGGTTAATGATAGAACACGCGGAACGCATACTCTACGGCCTCAAAGCAATGCAAAAAACTACAGGTGCGGTGAACGGCATTATTGCGGTGGAAGATAACAAACCCGCAGCGTTTAACGCGTTCACTGCGGTATTAACCAAAGAAAAAGAACAAGTTAAGTATCCCAATATTACAGTGGTAGGCGTTAAGACAAAGTACCCGCAGGGCGCGGAACGCATGCTTATCACACGGTTACTTAACCGTGTAGTTCCCCGTGGCGGGTTCCCCTATGACGTTGGCGTGGTTGTACAAAACGTAGCTACAGCGAAAGCCGTGGCGGATGCCGTTCTTGAAGGTATACCATTAACCAACCGCGTAGTAACAATCACCGGGGAGTACATCAAAAACCCGGGTAATTATGAGGTGGCTATCGGGACAAGTATACAATATTTACTTAACCACTGCGGTCTAACCGCACCGTTAACTGATACAGTATTAAAACTTGGCGGGCCAATGATGGGTATTGACGTGGATTTCACAAAGGATAATTTTGATTTACCAATAACAAAAACCACTTCCGGGATTACGG
This sequence comes from Elusimicrobiota bacterium, assembly GCA_041658405.1. Taxonomy (NCBI): domain Bacteria; kingdom Pseudomonadati; phylum Elusimicrobiota; species Elusimicrobiota bacterium. The sequence continues at coordinate 3,838 of JBBAAG010000027.1, read as the reverse complement.
TAACCAACAAAAAAGTAGTTGAAAAACTTAGCTGCATAAAATGCGGGCGGTGTGTGGACGTATGCCCGATGGAACTATCACCTTCGCGGTATGTATACTACGGAACAAAACAGGATTGGAAATCCATGGGCGATACCGGGGTGATGGACTGTATTGAATGCGGCTGTTGTGAAAACATTTGTTCCTCAAAATCGTCGTTAGTCGCTATAATAAAACAAGCGAAGAAAGAGTTAAGGAAGAAGTAATTCTTATGCTGATAACACAAATAAAAAAAGTTGATGATTTACTTAATACCCCGGAGAAACGCGTTGTCCTGATCACCTGCCTTGGTTGTTATGAAGCATTTTTCCCGTTGAAGGAAGTTGAAGAACTAAAGAAAATTTTAACCACAAAAAAAGATGTTGTAGCTGACGTGGTAACCGACTATTTATGTAATCCTGACTACTGTGAACCCAACCTTGCAAAGCATACTAAACAAATCGCTGATGCGGAGGCTGTGATAATCTTCTCCTGCGGGGTTGGCGTACAAACTTTCTCAGTGTGCAAAGGCGCGGATAAGGTTGTGTATACCGGCTGTGATACTTTGTATGTCCCCGGATTTCAGGGGATTACCGCGATGGAGCACGACTGTGACCAATGCGGCGACTGTATGTTAAACAAAACATTTTCTATCTGTCCCATAACCGCGTGTTCTAAAGGATTACTCAACGGCCAGTGTGGCGGTACAAAAAACGGTAAGTGCGAGGTTGATAAAGATATGCCCTGCGGGTGGGAACTTATATACCGCCGTGCAGAAAAAATGGGTAAGTCTAAGGAGTTAAAGAATATAGTCAATATACGTGACTACTCCAAGATGATAGTCGAACCGGAAAAGAAAGGGTAGTTTATTAAGATGAAACTTACAGAACTTTTTAACAAAAACGAATTCGTGATCACCGCGGAAGTTGGCCCGCCAAAAGGGTTTCATATTGAAAACCTTATGCACGAAGCTAAGACCTATCTCCGTGATAAAGTACACGGGATTAATGTTACGGACAACCAGTCGTCAGTTATGCGGCTCAGCGCATTGCCTGTATGTAAAGCCCTGAAAGATGAAGGGTTAGAGCCGGTATACCAGATAACCTGCCGTGACCGTAACCGTATAGGATTACAGTCCGACCTTCTTGGCGCTGCAATGTTCGGTATTGAAAATTTGTTGTTACTAACCGGCGACCATCAAACGTTAGGGGATCATAAAGGCGCAAAAGGTGTGTTTGACCTTGATTCTGTATCACTGATCCACACCGTAAAAAAGTTGGAATCCGGGGAAGACCTTATGGGTAATAAGTTAGACGGCATACCGCCTTCGTTTGCAAAAGGCGCGGTGGTTTCGCCCTGCAGTGATTCTGTGGATGTTCAATTAGCTAAGATGGAACAAAAAGTCGCGGCGGGTGCTGAGTTTTTTCAAACCCAGGCTGTGTATGAACCCGAAAAGTTCGCAGCGTTTATGGAGAAAGCTAAACAATTCAAGGTTCCTGTGATGGCGGGTATAGTATTCCTGAAATCCGCGGGGATGGCAAACTTTATGAACGCAAATGTTGCCGGGGTATATGTTCCCCCGGTGCTAATCGACGAATTAAAGAAGGATAAAGAAAAAACTAAAGCCGGGATTACCGGCGTGGAAATCGCGGCGAAGCTTATCAAAGAAATGAAACCCTACTGCCAGGGAGTACATTTGATGATGCTCGGGATGGACAGCAAAGTACCCGATATTTTGAAACAAGCAGGGATCTAGGCTAAAACGGTTTTTTTAATACGCGTATCGCATCTTCCGCAGTGTCAGTTGTGATATAATCCACACCCCACGCAGCGTAACGTTTCATGTTTTCAATATTGTTAACTGTCCACACAACTATTTTTATACCCTCGGCATGCGCTTTTTTTATGAACTCTTCCGTTAAACTCGCGTAGTGGACATCCAATCCGGTAAGCCCGATTTTCTTTATTACATCGATGTTATTGAAATTGTAGGGTATACAATTCTTTGTTTTTGAATCTCTTACCTCGCGTAATAACTGAAATGTCCCGCGAATACCCGGGATTTGTTCTTTCGCATAGACAACAGTTGGTTGAGAGAATCCTATGATAACCACCTGTGCTGCCTTGCCGCTGGATTCAATTACGCGTTTGAGTTCCGGTATAATTTCTTTCCCCACCTTTATCTCGACAAACATTTCTTTACCTTCAGGTATTGTCTTAAGCACGTCTTCGAGTAACGGCACTTTTTCACCGGTATATTTCTCGTTCTTCTGTCTTCCAACGTCCAAACACTGAACCTCACTCAAAGTAACAGTTGAGATTGCCAAATTATGCCCGGAAGTACGTTTAGCTGACGGGTCATGCATAAGTACGATATGCTTATCTTTTGTCAGGCGGACATCAATTTCCACGATATCCGCACCAAGCTCCCACGCAAGTTTTATCGCTGCCATCGTATTCTCCGGTGCAGTGACTGACGCACCGCGATGCGCAACAATTTTTGGGGTAACAACAGTGCTAGAATCAATATTTACTGCTGATAATAAGGAACTGGTAATACACACGAAAACGGTAATTAATATTATCACACTGTTTTTTATCATAATTTTATTATACCACAGAAGATATGGTGTAAATAACCATTTCATTATTTTATATACTATTATCTAAATTAATAATATTTAATTAACTTAAATTTAGGAGGCAACCGAGTTTGTTTATGAAAAACAGTTTTGTAATACTGTTATTACTCACTTTACTTTCAATAACAAATACCACTGTGTTCTCCGCAGTACCTACAACCATAAATTTTCAGGGACGGTTGACAGACAGCATTGGCCAGTCGTTAAACGATACTACTAACCTGAATTTTAGTATATTTGACACTGCAACCGGCGGGACTGCTCTTTGGACAGAAACTCATACGAATATCAGCGTACTCAACGGTATGGTAAATATAACCCTGGGCAGTTATACCGTGCTTACCCCTGATCTATTAAAAATATACCCGCTCTGGCTTGAAGTGCAGGTGGAAAGCGATATATTATCCCCCCGGCAATTACTCTCCGCAACGCCGTATTCAATTATTGCGGTGGACAGCCTGAAATTATCCGGTAAAACGTATGACACGTTTTTATCTACTACCGGGGGAACAGTTGCCGGTACGCTAACCGCAGAAAATATGTGTATTGGCACCACCACTCCTGTCTTAGGCAAACTACACGTCCAACTTCCTGCGTGGTCCAACCGTGACACAGATACACAACACGCAATATTTGGCATAGCCCCCAGCAGCGGTGTGCGGGTAGGATACAACGCTACTAATAACCTTGGAGTAATCAATGTTTTGAAACCCGGTTTTGCATGGGGAAATCTAGCTTTACAGGAAAGCGGTACCGATACTGGTTACGTAGGAATCGGAACCACAAGCCCTAAAGCCAAACTCCACGTAAATTCCGGCACTGCGTATAACGCAGTAATATTTAATAGCCGCGCGTCAAATGCTGATGCAAACACATTACTTGAAGGGATTGGCGGCTACAACATTTCTATGGGAGTTTCCACAACTGGGCTCTACTTGTATTACTCCGACTCGTCGAATGTTGCGCGAGTACAATCTTTTACAGGGACAGCGCTAGACCTCGCGGAAAAACTTGAAGTCGGGAATAAGTGTTTGGATAAAACTAAAAAATCTGTCCTCACCCCCGGCGATATTTTGTGTATGGACCCGGAAGATACAATGAAAGTAATAATATCTGGTATACCCTATAACCCCAACGTCCTTGGGGTGATATCCACAAAACCGTTCACCGTTATGGGT
>JBBAAG010000026.1 GCA_041658405.1 Elusimicrobiota bacterium | reverse complement strand
ATGCGGAAAGAAAAAGTAAGGATACTAAAGGGCCGGTCCAGATTAAGGATCTTACTGTTGCACAAGTAGATGATACAACAATAAAGCTTGAGTGGTCAGCTCCTATTGACATTGAGAACGAAGTAGAAGGTTATCTTATCCGTTACGCAACATCAGATCCCAGAAATATTTTGGATGATAAAGGTATTACCGGCGGGCAGACACTTGTTAGTACCACGACTGCAGAAACAATGTCGTATCTGCTGGTAGTGGATGATAATATGAGTACAGCATGGGCTGCTGCGGGTAAGTGCCCTCAGTCTCTATACTTGCTGTTTCCAGGAAAAAAAGAGAAGGTTTTTAATAAAATAAATTTAGTATTTTCCAAGGGTGTAGTTGATATTTTGAAAACGTTTGAACTACAGGCGTTGAACGCTCCGGATGCAGATCCCGCAGTAGATGAATCTTGGGTTTCTATCACACAAACTGCTAAGGGTTTGGGAGTAGTGACAAAAGGTGATATTATAGAGTATTCAATGCCTCCTGTAAAATCTGCTGGTTTGAGATTATATATAACCGAAGTAAGTACAGGCGTAATACCGGCAGTTTGTGAAATTGAGGTTTATAATAATGAGTTTGATTGGAATACCGCAATGGATATCTCTGGTGAACTTATGCCGTTACCCGAAAAACCGGGGACGAAACAAATATGTACGATCCCTGATCTTACACCCAAAGAATACTATAATTTCGCGATATTATCGTCGGATCCAAAAGGTAACCAGTCACCATTATCAAATATCGTTTCAATACAACTAAAAACTGCAACGCAACAACAGCAGCAAGGCGGGAAAAAGTAGTAAATGCTTCCGGCTTTTACCGCGAATCAACGTAAAAGCGTACGTAATCGTTACCCGAAATTAATCCTTTTATTTATTATTACATCCATTTTTTATGCCTCAGGATTATCAGCTGAAGAAAGCCGTGTCATAGTGATGTATCCTTTTATGAATACAAGTAAGTTTGAGGATAAAGGCTGGGAGATTGGGCCGGGGTTCACCAAACTTCTTGCCAGTGAGTTCACAAAAAAGTTTAAGTACAGGGTACGTGAATCTACTGCTTCTGCACACGGTACGTACATAGGGGAAATACGGGGAACTATACCTGTATTTGAGATGTCTCAGGTTGGCGGCCGGATTGCGCCGTTCTATACCCATAATAATTATAGTATCAACGCAGTGATAAACTACGAATTCCGTAAATACGGTGAGGATTATTGGAGAAAAGGGCAGGTTGAGAAAACTAAACGGTACGGGGTTAATAAAGGGTTTGAAGTTGATGACGAAGTTTACTTGTTTGACGGTGATGACCAGATACAGCAGGAACAAAATAATGAGATACTTTTTGATTTTCTTACACGCAGCCAGCTTCCGTGGGGTTCTGAAAGGTTTATGTTCAGTGTTCTTGGTATTTATATTAAGGACGTAGTGCAGGAAGTTTCAGGTAATATCGGTGATTGGATTAATGAAAAAAAATATATCCAGGGTGTGGTTGTTGGAATACAGGAAGACGGCGGGGTGTTTGTTAATATCGGGTATAAAGAAGGCGCGAAGGTTGGTAATAAGTTTATGGTTTACCGTGTAAGGATGAAATCGGAGAGCGTACATGGTGTTGATGGTTCAACTTTTACCGTAATTGAAGTACGAGGGGTGAAAGAAGAAAAGGTTGGCGAGTTGGAACTTGTTGAGGTAAAAGGACAAAATTCATCGTTACTCCGTGTGATAAACGGTGAAGTTTATATCAATGATATAGTTAAACAGTAGAGTATTTATGGGTACTTTTTATTTAGTATAATTTGTATATAGGTAGTTGGGAAATTTGTGTAATAGGAGAAATTTAAATGGCTAACATTGCACTGATTGGTGCGGGAAGTATCGCGAAGTTTCACGCATCGGCAATTGAGTCGTTGAGTACTGCAAAACTTGTTGGCGTGTTTGATATCAACCGCCAGGCAGCGGAGAGTATCGCAAAAATAAAAAAGGGTGTTAAAGTTTATTCAAGTATCGACGAGTTGTCCAAAGATAAGAATGTTGAGGTAGTTGATATCTGCTTGCCTACCACGTTGCATCATGATAATGTTATTAACGCTGCAAATGCGGGAAAACATGTTTTTTGTGAGAAACCTATCGCACGGACACTTAAACAGGCGGAAGAAATGGTTGCAGCCTGCAAAAAAAACGGTATTAAATTTATGGTTGGGCACGTATTACGTTTTTTCCCGGAGTACAAACGCGCGAAGGATCTTATCTCTGCGGGTAAACTCGGGAAAGTCGGGATGGCAAGGTTGTCAAGGCTTAACACATTCCCGCTGACCTCCAGTTCGTGGTATACGGATATCGAAAACAGCGGGGGTGTTGTGTTGGATATGAGCATCCACGATTTTGATTTTCTACACTGGTGTTTTGGTATGCCCGAAAGAGTTTATGCTCAAGGATTGACGTATCGTATAAACAAAAATACTCCACTGGATTATGCGTTGGTGAGTATAAGGTTTAAAAACGGTACTATCGCGCATGTGGAAGGTTCCTGGGCGGAAACCTCGGGGTTCAGCGCTAAGTTTGAAATTGCAGGGGAAAAAGGTATTCTTGATTTTGACATGAAAAAAAATCAGCCGTTTCTTTTGTCGTTACGCGGTGACTCTACAGGCAATGCCGGGGTGAATGTTCCCGAGAGCCCGTTGAAGTTGTCACCATACGCAATGGAAATTAAGCATTTTATTGAGTGCATAGATAACGATAAAGAGCCAATGATTACAGGTGATGAAGCGATCTTGAGTTTGAAGATAGCGCTGGCAGCACTTGAGTCTATTAAGTCCGGGGAAGTGGTAAAGTTCTAAGGAAATAGTTTATTAAGGAGAATGTTTATATGCCAAAAGTTGCGGTTTTAAGTTATGCGCATATGCACGCGGGAAGTTATTCTTCAGCATTGAAAAAAATCAAGAATACAGAACTTGCCTGTATCTGGGATGAAGACGCAAAACGAGGGAGTACAATGGCGGAACGGTTTAAAGCGCCGTATATTCCTAACCTCGATGATGTATTAGCGAAGGATATCGATGCAGTAATTGTTTGTACGAGTAATATTGAGCATAAAGATGTGGTGATCAAAGCGGCAAAAGCTAAAAAACATGTTATGTGCGAAAAACCGTTGGCAGTGACTGTCACTGACGGGAAGAAGATGATTGAGGAATGCAGGAAAAACGGTGTGATACTGATGACCGCGTTTCCATGCAGGTATTCCACTCCGATGATGAGGTTAAAACAGGTTGTGGAAGACGGGTTGGTGGGTGATATACTCGCAATGCGGGGAACTAACCGCGGGACGATGCCCGGAGGGTGGTTTGTAGAAAAAAAACTTTCCGGTGGCGGTGCAATGATTGACCATACGGTACACGTTGCGGACCTCATGCGGTGGGTTACCGGTAAGGAAGTAAAAAAGGTTTATGCTGAATGCGATAAAATGTTTTACCCGGAACTAACCGTTGATGATACTGGGTTGGTGAGTATGGAGTTTGAGGATAACATTTTTGCTTCGCTTGATACCAGCTGGTCACGTCCGAAGAAGTCGTATCCTGTTTGGGGTGATGTTAATCTAAAAGTTGTGGGTACAAAAGGTATTGCTGAGTTTGACCTTATGGATCAAAAGACTATGTTCTACAGTGAGGAAAGAGGGAAAGGTATATACGATTTCTGGGGTGACGGCACTGATGACGGGTTAGTAAATGATTTTATTGACTGTGTGGAGAAAGGGAAACCTGCGTCTATCACCGGTGAGGACGGGTTAGCGGCTGTAGAAATTGCGTTAGGCGCGTATCAAGCTGTGAAAACAGGGAAAGTTGTAAAATTACCGCTGGAATAGTAACGGGAATTAATACATAATATATGTATAAGTAGTATATGGTTTCAGAAAGGGGTTTAGTGTTTTATGGCAGATCTTAAGCAAGTGTCTGAAATGTTGATTAAAGGTAAGGTGAATGATGTTAAGGCGTTGGTGGAGAAAGCCGTTGCGGAAGGTGTTTCTGCAGAGGAAATACTTAAGAACGGTTTAATTGCCGGGATGAACGTTGTCGGTGCGAAGTTTAAGGCTAATGAGTTTTATATACCTGAAGTATTGATTGCCGCGCGTGCAATGCATGGGGGTATGGCGATACTTAAACCGTTATTGGCTAAGAGTAATATGAAATCACCGGGACGTATTATTATTGGTACTGTCAAAGGTGACCTGCATGATATAGGGAAAAACTTGGTAGCGATGATGCTGGAAGGCGCAGGGTTTGAGGTTATAGATCTTGGGATCGATGTACCTGTCCAAAAGTTTGTTGATACGTGTAAAGCGCAAAAAGTTGATGTCGTAGCGTTATCCGCATTGTTGACCACCACGATGCCGATGATGAAGGATACTATCGCGGAGATGAAAAAGAACTTAACGAATTTACCAAAGATTATGGTTGGTGGCGCGCCCGTAACACAAAATTTTGCTACTGAAATAGGGGCAGATGGTTTTGCGCCGGATGCAGCATCAGCTGTGGATACCGCGAAAGAGTTGATCGGGATTAACTAAAATCCAAACGCGGTGTTCAAAATATTTTTTCCGCAATATAATAAACACATAACAGTCCCTCAAGGGGTGCAGTTGCGTGACGCTATTGCGTTAGCAGGGATACCTTTTGTAGCGCCCTGCGCAGGGGAAGGGAAATGCGGGAAGTGTAAAGTTATATTGCCTAACTCTTCCGGTATTGAGTTAACACAGAAAGAACAAGAGATACTTACCAAAGATGAAATCGCTGAGAATATAAGGCTCGCATGCCAGGTTATTACCGGGAAAACAGCGATTGAAGTGCGGTTTATTGATACTGAAAGTAAATGGACTAAGGTTTCGTTTACACAACCACCGCGGGAGCTAATCCATGACCCATGGATAAAGAGAGTATTAGTACAACTTACGTTACCAAAACTTGAGAATCCTGTTGCTGATGATGTTAATCTTATTAAAGCATTAGGGCAGGGTGAATGTATCTCCAAACTTAATGTACTACAAAAAATGCCGGGGGTTATCCGTGAGAAAGGTTTTGTCGTTACTGTATTAACTTCAGGAGTTGAGGTGCTGGGTATACAACCCGGTGATACTACCGCAAAACAGTTTGGTATTGCTGTGGATATAGGGACTACGGTTGTGGGTGTAGAAATTGTTGACTTGAACACAGGGCAGGTAGTTGCGCATGATTGTTTACCGAATACACAGGCAGTTTTTGGGAGTGATGTCATCAGCCGGAGTAGTTATGTGATCAATACTGCCGATGGGTTGGCAAAAATGCAGGCGGAAGTGGTTAAGGTGGTTAACAAAATAAGTACAGGATTATGTGAGAAGGTAGGGGTGTTACCCGCTGATCTGTGTTCCGCTGTAGTTGTAGGTAATACAACAATGCAGCATTTATTTCTCGGGATTACTACCGAATTTTTGCCGTTAGCGCCGTATACTCCAACGGTTACGCAATACGTTGAGGCACAGCCCGGAGAAGTGGGGTTAGACATAAATCCCGAAGGCAGGGTGTTGGTGTTTCCCAGTATCGCAGGGTTTATCGGTGGGGATACTCTTGGGATGGTACTCTCCTTAGGGTTAGGGCAGGTTAAGGATAAGGTACGTATCGGGGTAGATCTTGGAACTAACGGCGAGATTGTTTTAGAAAATAAGGGTAACCTTCTTGCGTGTTCCACCGCCGCAGGGCCGGCGTTTGAAGGCGCGCAGATTAGCTGCGGTATGCCGGCAGTTAACGGTGCGGTAGATTCTGTGGTCGTAACTAATGAGGAGGTTAAATATCATACAGTTGGTGATAAACCGCCCCGGGGTATCTGCGGATCGGGTTTGGTAGACCTTCTTGCGTGTTTAGTAAAAACCGGTATTGTGGATTCCACAGGAAGGATACTGGATAACAGTGAATTACCTGTATCCCTCGGGGAGAAGGTTAGGAAGCATATTGTTAAAACAGAGAAAGGTAATACTTTTCTTCTAGCAAGCGGGAAAAAACATGTTGTTGCGCTTACCCAAAAAGATGTACGGCAGTTGCAGCTTGCAAAAGGCGCGATCTCCGCAGGGATTGTTACACTGCTGAAACGTGAAGGATTAAAGATTGAAGATGTTGACGAAATTTTTCTTGCCGGGAGTTTTGGGAATTTTATTAACCACCGTAATGCGCAGATTGTGGGGTTGATACCCGGGATTAATCTCGAAAAAGTTAAGTATGTAGGTAATGCTGCGATTGAAGGCGCGAGAAGAGTATTGGTATCAAAAACTGAATATTTGATAGTTGAAGATATAAAAAAAGTTGTTACATATACTGAACTGGCTAATAATCCGGAATTTACTGCCGCATTTTCCGAAATGTTGTTATTTTGAGGAAGGGATATTAAGTATTTATGAAAAACAATGTGTTTGACCGCGTAGTGCCGTTACCGCAGGAAGTTTGTGCAGCTAAAGGCGTGTTTGTATTCACACCGCGGACATTTATGCGTTGTTCTCCCGCAGCGTTGAACGTTGAGAAAGTTGTTGTTTCAGACTTAACAGAAGAAACCGGCCTGCGGGTAAATAAAACCGGTCTCGCGCTAACTATGAATGGGTTGCAGATAGTGTTTTTTAATAATCCAAAATTTGATTTCACCGTAGTTAAACTTCCAAAAGAGGTTGTGCATAATGAAGGGTATACGCTGTACTGTGATAGTAACTGCGTGGTATTAACCGCTAAGACTGATGCGGGATTGTTTTATGCCGGGCAAACACTTGTGCAGTTGATACGCAACAAAACAGTTCCCGCGGGCAGTATACGCGATTGGCCGGTAACTATTATGCGCGGATATTCCGATGATATCAGCCGGTGGCAGGTGTCAACTATAGAAAATTTTAAGAAAATTATACGCTCACTTTCGCGGTATAAGCTTAATACATACATGATTTATATAGAAGATTTGTTTAAATTAAAAAAACATCCGTTGGTAGGGAAAGGGCGCGGGGCGTTGAGCGCTAGCGATATCCGCGGGCTTGTGAACTACGGGAAAGAACGGTTTGTTGAACTCATTCCTATGTTTCAAACTCTGGGGCATTTTGAGCATCTTATACGTATCCCGAAATACCGTAAACTCGCTGAAGTGGAACCACCTAAGGATGAACCACGTCCGTTGCTGACTCCGATCGGGCAGTATACAACACTATCCCCTGTAGTACCCGAGACTTACAAATTCCTGTCGGATTATGCTGCGGAGTATATCCGCAATTTTGATTCTCAGTATTTGCATATAGGCGGTGATGAGCCGTATGACCTTGGGAAAGGTAAGAGTAAAAAAGTTGCGGATAAAATCGGGGTGGAGAACCTTTACCGCCAGCATATGGAGAAAGCTGTTAAGATGCTGGGGAAGTATAACAAAAAAATTATTATGTACGACGATATTGTGCGGAAACACTGGGCACAACACGGGTTTGATATGAAACACAAGCCGCGGTTCAGGAAAGATATTATTATGATGTACTGGAAATATAATCCGCAGGAAGAGTATCCGGATATAAAGAAACTTAGCGATGCTGGGTATAAGCTTGTCGTTAGCCCGAGTTTGCATAACTATTTCCGTTTTTATCCAGCGTATTATAAAGCTAAGGCTAATGTGCGGAATGTTTTTAAGTCAGCATACGGCGTTAAGGGCGTTATAGGCGGGATGGTATCTTCTTGGGGGGATAACGGCGCGGATAATTTCCGTGAGAATAATTATTATGGTTATGCATATTCTTCTGAGTGTTTATGGAATAATCCGTATAAGGTGGACGACAAAAAGTTTTCAGTACGCTGGGTGGAAGAGTATTTTGGGTATGACGGAGGTATAGCCGGGATCATAGATACCCTTGCGGGGATTGATGAAGAAATCTTTGCCGCACGGCGGGGATATTTTGATGATATAGTGATCAAAGAACTTGACAAAAAAATGTATGATAAATACACACGGCTGGGGTTTGCCTGCGGAAAGTGTTTAAAAACGTATGCGGTTACTGAAAAAAAGGTTAAGAAAAACAAGGTGAACCTGCAGTACTTAAAATTCGCGCTTGAGTTTTGTGGTAATAGTGTCAATAAAAATTTGTTGATTGACAAAATAGCCCGCGGAGTGGTTATTCCGAAGAAAAGTGTTGAGGCGTATATACGTGATACAAAACGTATCCGCGCGGAGTTCGCGAGGTTATGGCTTCTTACCAACAAAAAGGAAGGGTTGTGGGTTACCCTCTGGAGGTTTGATAAACTTATCCGCCAGATGAAAGGTATCTCCGGGATAAGGTAAGTTATTTTAATAAACAATGAAAAAAAGTAACCGTAACGTGTTCACTTCTATTCATGAATATGTGTATAAACGCAAGAAGTTGAGATTGTGGCTCACAGGTATGGCGTTTCTCGCGCCTAATGTACTGGGATTTTTGGTATTTGTATTCATTCCGATACTGATATCGTTTGGGCTGGCTTTTTGTGAATGGGATATTCTAACCCCCGCAAAGTTTGTGGGGTTAAAAAATTTTTCGGATATTCTCACCCGGGGTGAGTTTTGGGAGTATCTTTATAACACGTTTTATTTTATGCTGAGTATTCCGATAGGAATGGCAATATCCCTGGCACTGGCACTGGCGTTGAATCAGAAGATGAGAGGTGTTGTTTTATTCAGAACAATATATTTTCTTCCAGTGGTGTGTACCATCATAGCATCAGCGATTGTGTGGCGGTGGATTTATAACCCGGATTACGGGTTAATCAACGGGTTCATACGTTCACTAAGGATACCGGTTGTTGTTATGGGGACAGATAATTTTGTTATGCAGTTTATTTATGATGCTATTACATCATGGAATTCATGGGTTTCTAATCCTCCGACGTGGCTAACAAGTACTACATGGTCAAAACCTGCGATTATTATTATGCAGGTATGGCATAGCGCAGGGTATAATATGCTGCTTTACCTCGCTGCGCTGCAGAGTATACCGGCGGCATTATACGAGGCTGCGGAAATTGATGGCGCAAATGAACGCGCTAAGTTTTGGTATATAACTTTACCGAGTTTAAGTTTTGTGAATTTTTTTATTATCATCATGGGAATCATCGGCGGGTTCCAGGCGTTTGGCGTGCAGTACGTTATGACTGGCGGCGGGCCTGCGGGGTCTACCACCACGATTGTTTATTATATTTACAACAACGCGTTCCAGTGGTTCAAGATGGGTTATGCTTCTGCAATAGCGTGGATATTGTTTGTTCTGATGTTAGGTGCAACGTTGTTGCAATGGCGTATGGGGAAAGGGTATGCAAATGCTGAGTAATAAACCTAAACCCATGACCGCTAAGGATATCAGGTTCAAAAAAAATTTTAGGCAAACCGTATTTGCATTGTTGTATTATTCGATACTGTCCGGGCTGGCAGTGGTTATGGTAATACCTTTTGTGTGGATGTTCTCCACTTCATTGAAAGATGCCGGTGCGGTGTTTACTTTCCCGCCGCAATGGATACCTAATCCTGTGGTGTTCCGGAATTATGTTGATGCTTGGAATTCCGTGCCGTTTGGAAGGTTTTATCTTAACAGCATAATTGTTGCGGTAAGCGTCACTGCAGGGCAGTTGTTTACTGCATCACTCGCGGCGTATGCGTTTGCGAGGTTACAATTCCCGGGGCGTGATAAGCTGTTCCTGGCATACCTCGCTACAATGATGATACCAGGCCAGGTGACAATGATCCCTGTATTTATTCTATTGCGTACGCTTGGCTGGATTGATACGTACCAGGGATTAATATTACCGCATATATTTACAACCTACGGGACGTTTATGCTGCGGCAGTTTTTTCTTACCATACCAAAAGAACTTGAGGAAGCCGCAACGATTGACGGGTGCGGGCCGTTTCGTATATACTGGCAGATAATCCTGCCGTTATGCAAACCCGCGCTTGCTACTCTTGGAACATTTATTTTTCTGGGTTCATGGAACGATTTTATGTGGCCGTTGATTGTCACGAATAGTATGGAGATGAAAACCCTTACCGTCGGGCTTGCATCGTTCCAGGGGTTGTACAATACAGAATGGACATTGTTGATGGCAGCATCAATGATTGTGCTTGCACCGGTATTGATCGTGTATATCTTCAATCAGCGCTTCTTCGTTCAGGGGATTGCGATGACCGGGTTAAAAGGGTAATAAATCTTTGACTGTTTTTTTGTATAATATACACCTAATATTTTTGTTGACGCGTTGTGTTGAAAGGAGTTTATTAAAATGAAGTTAGGTTTTTTAACGGCATGTATGGGCGATAATGGTATGGAGGATATTTTGAAGTTCGCGTCCGGCGCAGAGTTCAATGCGCTGGAGGTGGCCTGTTGGCCTCTGAAGACCGATCGCGATTTTTTCGGGCGGAACATTGACGTTGTGAAACTTGATAAAGACGGTGCGAAGAAGATTAATGAATTGTTCGTCAAATACGGGATGACAATATCGTCATTAGGGTTTTATGATAACAACCTTCATCCTGACCTAAAAAAACGTGCTGATGTATACAACCATTTTGTTAAGGTTGTCGATGCAGCGGCATTACTTGGCTGCGGGATGGCAGGAACGTTTATCGGGCGTAACCCTGAGAAAACGGAGAAAGAAAATTTTGAGGAGTTTACAAAAATATTTACGGAACTCCTGAAGTATGCCGGGGATAAGGGTGTTAAGGTTATGATAGAAAACTGTCCGATGTACGGGTGGTTAAAAGAGTACGTGCCGGGAACAATATCGTTTTGTCCCGAGCAATGGGAGGAAATGTTTAACCTCGTCCCTGCAGCAAATTTTGGATTGAACTACGACCCGTCGCATCTTTACGGGATGGGGATGGATTATATTAAACCAATATACAAATTCAAGGACAGGATTTTTCATGTACACGCTAAGGATTGTGAATTGTTGCGTGACAATATAGCTGTCCGCGGGTATCACCGGAAAGGCCTTTACCGTTTCCGTGCGCCAGGGTATGGAGAGATTAACTGGGAAAAGTTTATGGGCGTGCTTTACGAGATAGGTTATGACGGAACGGTAAGTATTGAACATGAAGACCCTGTTTTCCGCGGGTCTGATGAGAAGATTAAGAAAGGCCTTATCCTCGGAGCGAGAAAGTTGTTGCCGTTGATAATATAGTGTTTATTTGTAAGAATAAAAATAATCAGGTATATGGGCTTATTTAAGTTTATTTTGTAAGAGGAGTAAAAAATGGGTAACAAGGTAAAGTTAGGATTTGTAGGTGCCGGCGGGATTATTAGTCATGCGCATATGCCCGGGGCAAAGCTTATAGCGGATAAAATTGAGTTCGTTGCTATTTCAGACCCTTTGGTGGATAAAGCCAAAGTATTGGCGGATGCTAACGGCATAAAAAATGTTTATGCTGACTATAACGACATGCTGAAAAAAGAAAAATTAGATGCTATCGTTATCGGCACACCAAATGCGTTCCATTCCGATACCGCAATCCAGGGATTGAAGGCCGGGTGCCATGTATTAGTGGAAAAACCTATGGCACTTAATGCAAAACAGGCACAGGATATGAAAGATGCTGCTATTGAAAATGATAAGTTTCTTGCAGTAGGGTTCAACCAGCGGTTTTCAAATGAAGCGCAATTATTGAAAAGGCTTATAATTGGCGGTGAGCTTGGTGAAATATATTATGCAAAGACCGGTGCAATACGGCGTCGCGGGATTCCCGGTTGGGGCGGGTGGTTTACGAATAAAAAACTTTCCGGCGGCGGGCCGTTGATTGATATCGGCGTGCATATGCTTGACCTCACCCTGTGGTTAATGGGGTATCCAAAACCCGTAGCAGTGTCAGGTTCAACTTACACAAAGTTTGGTGACCGCAAAGATTATGTGAGTGCCGGCGGGTGGAAGTATAAGGGGGACAGCAAGACTTTTACAGTTGAAGATCTTGCATCGGCTTTTATTAAGTTTGATAATGGCATGACGTTATTTCTTGAAGCTGCATGGGCATCAAATACAGAATCAGAAAAGTTGTATTCAACATTGTTCGGGACAAAAGGTGGGGCGGATTGGCGGCCGTTGAAGGTTTATAAAGACACGCATGGTATGCTCGTGGATATGGTCCCGGTTGTTCCGGCACAGAGTGTAAAGAGCCATGCATTGCAGATGAAGCATTTCATAGAATTAATCTCCGAAGGTAAGTGGAAAGATAAAAAAACTGATGTCCAGATCGCAACTGCGGATACAGGGCTCATTATCATGAAACTCATAGATGCGATTTACAAATCTTCTGAAGAAGGTAAGGAAGTCAGAATTAAGTAATAATAAGTTAAAAGATAGTATCAAGGGGGAGTTTATAAAATGAAAAAAGTTAGAGTTGGGATAGTAGGTTGTGGTGGTATAGCAAACGCGCATGTGAACGGATACGCAGCGAATTCTGATGTTGAACTCGTAGCATTCTTTGATACCGCACCGGCGAACGCGGAAAAGTTTATGCAAAAGTTTGGCGGGAAGGTTTATGATAGCCTTGATAATATGTATTCCAGCGATACTCTCGATGCGATAAGTGTATGCACTCCGCCTGTGGCACATAAGGATACTGTTATTGCTGCATTGGATAAAGGGATAAACGTTCTCTGCGAGAAACCGTTGGCAATATCTGTGGATGACTCTAAGGAAATGGTGGAGAAAGCGAATAAGACCGGAAAGTTTCTTATGACCGCTTTCGCATGGAGGTTCCACAAAGAAATTCAACGGACAAAACAGTTGATCTCCGAAGGTAAGATCGGGAAAGTTGTTATGGTTCGGAACTCATTCGCGGGTTATGCTGATATGTCCCAGAAGTGGTTCTCAAAGAAAGAAATATCCGGCGGTGGGTGTTTTATTGATGCCGGTATTCATTCGATTGATATTTACCGTTATATTTTTGGCGATATAAAGAATGTATGGGCAAAAATGAGGACAGTTGCTTCTTCGTTGCAAGTGGAAGATATTGCCAGGGTTATGGTGGAAACTCCGGAAGGTATTGTGGGTTCTATTGATATCAGCTGGTCAACCGGTATAGGGCCCGGGGTATGCCTTGAAGTTTATGGTACCGAAGGGACAATAGAAGTTATGTGGTCTTCCATGCGTTACCGTACAAGGACGGAGAAAGAATGGACAGTTGAAGAAACTAAAACTCCGGAGGATAACCCGTTTCGTTTGGAGACAAAACATTTTGTGGATGTTATTCTCGGGAAAACACAGCCGATTGTTAACGGGATTGACGGGATGAAAGCTATGGAAGTTACCGAAGCTGTATACCAGTCCGCAAAGACAAATATTTGGCAGCCGGTAAAAGGTTGATAAAGGGATGTACTTAAAGAATGAATAATGTAAAAACAGTTTTATTGCTGACAGGATTAACGGCGTTATTTTTGGGTATCGGGCATTTACTTGGCGGGCAGCAGGGTGTGATAATAGCGTTTGTATTTGCATTGATTTCGAACTTTGTTGCGTACTGGTTCAGCGATAAGATTGTATTGACAATCTACGGAGCGAAGGAGATTAAACAAACAGAAGCACCGGAATTACATACTGTGATTCAGGCACTATCTACTGCCGCAGGAATACCGATGCCTAAGGTGTACGCCATCCGCGGTGACGCACCGAATGCGTTTGCGACGGGCCGTGACCCGAACCATGCAGCTGTTGCTGTTACTTCCGGGTTAATGGGTATCCTTAGTAAAGATGAACTTTCGGGTGTTATCGCGCATGAACTTGCGCATGTAAAAAACCGTGATACTCTAATACAGGTACTCGCAGCGACGGTTGCCGGAGCTATTATGATGATTGCGGATATGGCACGATTTGCTGCGATATTCGGCGGCGGGCGCAGGGATGATGATGATAACGGTGCAGGTGCCATGGGTTTGTTATTAATGGCAATAGTTGCGCCATTTGCGGCAATGATTGTGCAAATGGCAATCTCGCGTACCCGTGAGTACCATGCCGATGAAACAGGTGCAAAGATATGCGGTAAACCGTTAAGCCTGGCTAATGCGTTGAAACAACTTGAGAATTATAATAAGCGTATACCGATACTCAACGCTACACCATCGACCGCTCATATGTTTATAGTACAACCCTTTTCTGGGGGTGGATTATTAAACTTATTCTCTACTCACCCGCCTGTAACAGAACGGGTGAAACGTTTGGAGAAACTTGCTGAACAGTCTTCAAATTCTGCGTATAATATTCCTAAAATAATATATTAATCACAGGGTAATTGATACGGATAATTCTTCTGTCGCAGCACGGTTAGCCGCGGTGGAAGTATTGATTGAATTTGAACAAAACATGGTTTATCCAAAAACCTTGCTTGACACTAAACTCTTAAAACTTACTCTCCCGAATAATGATCACGGCTTTGTCCGCGGGTTAGTGAACGGTACAATCCAGCATATGAATTCTATTGACTGGATTATCAATAATTACTCAATGACCCGTAAAGTTACGGATACCACAAAAGAAGTGCGGAATTCGTTGCGTGTAGCTGTGTACCAGCTGGAGTACATGCGTGGCCGCGTACCGCCGTATGCTGCGGTGGATCAGGCGGTTGAGATTGTTAAACTCCTGGGTGGGCATACAGGGTTGACAGGGTATACTAACGGTGTTCTTCGCGCGATTGTGCGGGAGTGTATTGCCGGAAGGAATTTATTGAACCTCAGTAGTACAGGTAAAGATGTTGTTAAGAATATCAGCCTTAAACACTCACACCCGGAATGGATGGTTCAGCGCTGGCTTACACAGTATGGGATAGATGATACTGAAAAGTTGTGTGAGGTTAACAATACACACGCGGATATGGCAGTCAGGGTAAATACTTTAAAAACTACTTCAGGGGAAGTCGTTACGGCGCTGAATAATTACGGTCTGGGAGTAAGGATGTCTGAACTTGTACCTGATGCTCTAGTGTTCACGTCAGGAGAGCCGTTCCTTGAAGGGCTTGCGGAGTTCCAGGCTGGGATGTTTTATATCCAGGATGAAGCATCACAGTTAGTGACGCATATACTCGGTCCTCAACCCGGTGAAGTTGTGTACGATATATGTTCCGCTCCGGGGGGTAAGGCTACGCATGCTGCGCAGTTAATGAAGAATTCCGGTAAAATAGTTGCTTTTGATATGTTCAGCCATAAACTGCGGTTTATACGTGAAAACAGTGCAAGGTTGGGAGTAACAATAATTGACCCGCAACTGCGGGACGGTGAGAACCCGCAGAATTTTACCGGAGCAGTTGACCGTGTGTTAATAGACGTCCCGTGTTCAGGTACGGGTGTGTTAAGAAGAAGGCCGGATCTTAAATGGCGGCGGACAAGTAATGACATAATATTTAAATTACCTAAGATACAGTATTCAATACTGTCAAACGCTGCACCGCTTGTAAAACCTGGCGGGATTTTGGTATATTCTACTTGCAGCATAGAGCCTGAAGAAAATGAAGGTGTTATCGGGAAGTTTGTTAAAGAGTTTCCGTTGTTTGAAATTGAAAACATTAGGGATACCGGTAAGTTCCTGGGAAACAAAGATATTGTCAACCCGGGTGGATGGGTGCAGACATTGACGCATAAACACGGGATTGACGGGTTTTTTGTTATCAGATTCAGGAGAAAAGGGTAAAGGGTAGGAGATAAGTGAAAAAAAATGGTTTAATTAATAAAACAGTTATTGAGGTTATTATTGTAACTATCGCGTTTTTGGGTGTTACTTTCTGGATGTTCAATACCGTTATGGATGCGTTGATACATTACAAAACTGAAGTTAAGATACCAAGTATTACCGGTAAGTCATTAACCGGAGCGATGGATGTTTTAACACCGTTAAAACTTGGCTTGATAAAGGTTGGGGAGCAGTTTGATGATAAATACCCGGCAAATACTGTTATCCGGCAGATACCTGATGCGGGGACTACTATAAAAGAAGGGCGTGTGCTGCAGGTGATACTCAGTAAAGGAGGGCAGTCGGTATTTGTGCCAAACCTGATGGGTGAAACTGTGAGAAGCGCAGAACTTTTACTGCGGCGCGCAGGGTTAGGGTTGGGTGAGGAATTACAGGGGTATAGTAACACACAGGATAAAGGGAAGATTATCTCACAGGACCCTGTCGAGAATGATGCGGTTGGGAAAGGTGAGCTCGTGAATATTGTGGTATCCATCGGGCGTCCTCCGGAGGGGACGGTGTTACTCCCTAACTTTAACGGCAAAAATGTTGTCACTGCAAAAAAGTGGTGTGACGATAATAGTGTGGAGTTCGGGATTGAGTTCAGTAATAGTTCTGGTGCGGAGAAAGATATTGTTATCAGCCAAATACCGCGGGCGGATACCGTAGTGTCTGAGGGTTTGAAAGTACGGCTTATTTTGTCATTAGGGAATAATAGTTCGGTTGAGGAAAAGAAATGAAGTATATTATCTCCCCGTCAATCCTTACGGCTGACCTCAGTGATTTACGGGCAGTGGTTAAGCTTATCGAAAATAATGGCACCGGCTGGATACATCTGGATGTAATGGACGGTAATTTTGTTAGGAACCTTACCTTTGGGCATTTGATTGTAAAAGCTATCCGTAAACTGTGCGGTAAAGCTTTGGTCCTTGATACGCATTTGATGATAGATTACCCTGAGAAATATGTACAGGACTATATAACCGCAGGGGCGGATATCATAACTGTGCATCATGAATCAAAAGGGCATCCATGGGATGCTGTTAAGATTATTAAGTCTTCTGGGAAAAAAGCAGGGGTCTCGCTAAAGCCTAAGACAAAGGTTGAGGCTATAAAAAAACAATTGTCTCAGCTTGACCTTGTATTGATGATGACCGTTGAGCCAGGGTTTGGCGGGCAAAAGTTTATGCGGGAAGTGTTACCCAAAATATTTGAAGTACGTGATATTGTTGACAAAAAAAAGTATAAGGTTGATATCGAAGTTGACGGAGGGATCGCTTTTGATACCTTGCCGGATACTATTACTGCTGGGGCTAATGTTTTTGTTCTGGGTAATGCTGTATTTGGAGCAAAAAAGCCGGGGAATGTTCTACGGCAGTACAGCCAGCTTATCAAAACCGTGCAGGGATAATAGTAAGTACTGTTTATAGCTTTACAAAATATAGTTTTTGGTTACTACGAAAAAAGTTGGGTTGGATGAAAGCGGGGATTATGGGTTATGGATTCTACGGGATTATGGTTAGTTAAAGCTGCGGGATTAGGGTTGTTCCTATTTTCAGTAACACACTTGTCGTCGTTGTTGTTGTTGATCAATAAATTCAAATTTTCTAAACACACAAAAAATTCTTCTGTTATTACTAAACTTATTGAGTGGTACCGCAGGACAAAAAAAGTTGAACTTTTTAACCGTCAACTGGTTGATGCCCTAGGGATGATTTCTACTGCGCTAAAGGCCGGGGTGGGGATACAACAAGCGTTTGAGCAGGTTGCGCAGGAGATGGCTTGGCCAATATCCGTTGAGTTTAAAACTGTAGTGGATGACGTAAAACTGGGTGTACCGTTTATCCGCGCGATTGAAGCTATGGCGCAAAGGGGAGGAAGTAAGGAGTTGAGTATCACTGTCGCAGCAATAAGTATCGCGCAGGAAGCCGGGGGTAATCTCAGTGATGTATTAGCGCGGTTAGCGGTAACTATGCGTGAACGTTATAAACTACAGAGCAAGATCGCAGCGCTTACCGCCCAGGGTAGGTTGTCGGGTTATGTTATCAGCGCGTTGCCAATACTTATTTTGTCCGGGATGTGGGTACTTGACCCTGTGCTTATGCGTCCGATGTATACCACAGTATACGGTATTCTTGTGTTAATCCTGATACTTCTAATGACCGGGCTGGGATTGTTTTTAATACAAAAAGTTGTGGAGATTGATATTTAAGGAGAAACTTAACATGCGTGTATTATTATCGGTACTGGTATTTATGTCTGTAGTTTTGGTAGTTACATTTATTAAGTGGAAACCTAAATCCGTATCTAAACTTGAACTGTTTGAGAGAACTGGGATTTATGTATTTTCTTTGACGCAGAGGATAAAGTTGTCAGGTATATGGCATGGATGGGTGGGGAATAGGATTAACCTTGCGGGGAGTGAGGTTAAAGCGGGGTTTAACCCTGAAAAGTTTGTGGGGATACAGTTATACTCAGCGCTTGCGTGTGTAATTATAGTATCTGCGCTTATAGGAAGATTTACAGCGGGGTACACACTTGCTGCTGTAGTGTTCGGGTTATGTTTCCCTGTTTTATGGATTAACGAAAAAGTTGAAACCCGGCAGAGACGCTTGCTCCGCGTATTACCGGATGTCATTGACCTTATGCTTATCTGTGTGGAGTCAGGGTTGGGGTTTAACGCAGCAATTGCAAAAATTGTTAAGTACTCCCCGGAACCTGTTATTAATGAAGAGTTTGGCGAGATACACCGCGCGATCCAGCTTGGGCAGTCACGTGTTGATGTCCTACGCCAGTTTTCGTTACGTACAGGGCATCCGGCAGTTTCTGCGTTTGTTAATTCCGTGATCCAGGGGATAGTTATAGGGTCAAGTTTAGCTGAAGTTTTGAAAGTACAGGCGGAATATCTACGTGCGGAACGGTTCCTTCATGCTGAAAAAGTTGCGGCACAAGCGCCGGTGAAGATACTTTTCCCGTTAATGTTTTTTATTTTACCAACTGTATTTTTGTCAATCTTCGCACCGTTTGCGTTATCGTTATTAGGGATGAAGTAGTACAAAAAAACTTACTTATTACCGTAAATAATAGAGGGTTATAAGCGGGATAAAAATATAGCCGAGCGACATATATAAAATAACAATGATTGATAGTATCCGAGCTAAACGTGTAAACCCGGGTGTATAAACATACTTACCCAGGATACCGGTTAACGGGCCGACGAGGAGTAAAGGCGAAACAAAATTGCCGAGCCCAAAGATCAGGCCGTAAAGTGTCCCTTCAACAATCGTGCGGGTTAATAAACTTATTGTTGTATACATAATAATCAACGGCGGGCATGGGCTGATTCCTATCAGAAAACCAATAACCAGCAATCCTTTATCCCAACCGTGTTTACGGAGCTTACACCCATCAGAATGAACCTTATCTTTCTTTAATGCCAAATAAACCGCGAGGATTATTAAGGATATGCCTATAAGTAGTTCGGAGTAGTATACATAATTGTCTTGGAAGATATAACGTTCAATACGTTCTAACATTTTACCTGAGAAACCCGATACCGCGCCTAGTGACATGTATCCCAATAATTTGCCTGCGGAAAAAAGGATGGTTTGTTTAAACGCGTCATGCCAGGATGATTTTGTACCGATTACATACGCAGACATTAACGGTGCGCAGGTCAACAGGCATGCAGTGAATCCCATGGTTATGCCCATTACAAATACTTGCCCGGCAATTGAGATGTCCATCAGAACTCCTCATAATATGTATATATATCTTATTAATTTACTATTTATAAAATAGTAATTGTTTATAAAGGTGTCAATGAGTATAATTCGTGTATACACAATGAGTTTGTCAATACCAAGCAAAAACAAGTATAATTTATCGTTATGTCACTAAAACTTTTGGATACACGCGTACTATCTAAAATATCGAATTTAGCGTTACACGCTCATAGTGTGGTGGAAGGCTTTATCGCGGGACAGCACCGCAGCCCGTACCACGGATGGTCATTGGAGTTCGCACAGCATCGTGAGTACTCACCGGGGGATGAACCTAAACATATTGACTGGAAAGTATATGCCCGGAGTGACCGTTATTACGTAAAACAGTATGAAGAGGAAACTAACCTCCGCGCGTATGTCGTGTTAGACTGTTCCAGTTCAATGAGTTATAAATCTTCTGACGGGTTAATGACAAAATTTGAGTATGCGCAACTCCTTTCCGCGGCACTGGCGTATCTCATGACTGTACAACGTGACGCTGTGGGTGCAGCGTTTTTTAGTGAATCAACAAACGTATACCTTCCTCCAAGGAATACAGTTGCGCAGCTTTCGTTGATAACCGAAAAACTTGAAAACTGCAAACCCGTAGCGGGGACAAACCTTGCCAAAATGTTGCCTTCAATACTGCAGAAGATAAAAAAACGCGGGGTCGTGATCATTATCTCCGACCTTTTTGATGAACCCGAAAAATTGGTTAAAAATATTAGGTACTTCCAGCATAAGAAACATGAAGTTATTGTCTTCCACGTACTTGACCCTATGGAATTAACCTTACCCGAAGGTGAGTCCGTTACGTTTGAGAATATTGAAACCTCAGAGACTGTGCTTACTGAACCGGCTATTATACAGGTTGAATACCAAAGGATTATGAAGGAGTTTACTGAATATTACCGTAAAAACTTTACTTCCGCGGGGATTGATTACTGTGTTATGCCGACTTCATGCAGTATGGATAAAGCGTTGGGGTTGTACTTAACCAAACGGCATGAGTATGGGGATAGTTAAGTAATGCACTTATTTTTTTCTAGTCCGTTATACTTTCTTGCTTTACCGGTAATACTGATCCCTGTGCTCATACACCTTTTATACCGCAAAAAACTTATTAAACTGCGGTTCAGCGAGACTAAGTATATCAACCTCGCAGTACAGCGTAGTGTTAAGAGTTACCGCCTTAGGCAGTACCTGTTATTACTCCTGCGTGTATTGGCATTAATACTAATAATCCTGTATTTTTCCCGCCCGATAATGTCGTTGGTACACGGAGGTAAGGGGAAGGAAAGTACGATATGTTTTCTGATTGATACCTCGTTATCGATGTCATACAAACCTGATGGTGTTAAGAGTATGCTTGATTCCGCAAAGGATGCTGTACTAAAAATTGCCGGTATGTTAAATAATGATGAGCAATACTCAGTATTTTCTTTTGATAACGCTGTATACCGCCATACTGACGGGTTTATCAAAGATAAAACTGTTCTCCGGGATGCACTAAAAAAAGTGGTACCCTCCGCTGCGGGGACACAGCCGGGGTTGGCGTTTGAGCAGGCATACGGGTTATTATCGTCTACCTCGGCTATTGGTACTAAGGTTATTGTTGTACTTACGGACCAGTGTTCGAATGTATGGGAAGCATTGCGTGAGAACGAAGGGTTGACTAAGATCCCGGGGTTTTATGAAACCGTACGTGTAGTGGTTGTTGATACGTTACCGCCAGGGAGTGAGCCTAAGAATCATTATCTATCAAAAACTGTAGTAAAACCGCCTTCTACCGGGGAAGATGGGTTGGTGGATATTGAAATCACAAATACTGCGGGGCAGCAGGTGCCGGTGCTTACCTGCAAGATAAAAAATGTGGGGAATGATACGTTAATCTCCGCGGGGTTTATTCCCTTACCCCCGAAAGGTAAAGTAACAAAAAGTTTGCCGTTAACAATTGAACCGGGGACTGAAGTTTATGCGTGTATACAAACCGATACTGATAACCTTATGCTGGATGATAAGTTTTATACCGTTGCGTGGTCAGTGCCGTCACAAAAGGTTTTAATAATCAACGGTGAGCCAGGATATTCGCCGGTGGATAGTGAAGCATACTACTTTATCACCGCGCTATCACCTAAACGTGACACAAAAAATGTTGTGGTTGATGTTTATAACAGTTTCCCTGAAGAAGGAGTTGTTAATTTCGCGGAGTACGGGTTAATAGTCCTTGCGAATCTTAGTTTAACGGATACCGCGGATCCTGATGGTATATCAAACACGTTAAGCCAGTACCTCCGCAAAAAAGGTAATGTGTTGATCACGTTGGGGAGTAATGTTGTTACCGAAAAATATTACTCCGCATTAAATCCTTTACTACCGGCAGTACTTGGTGGTATGGTTGCTGAACCTGTAGGAGTGGATAAACAGTTGCTTAATTATAACGGTATACGCATAGAGAAGTATTTTAAGTCATCACTAAAGGATAATGCGCGGATACTCTTGCGTACGGATACCGGTGAACCGTTACTCTCAGAGCATATACCGTTCCCCGGGGGGGGTAAGGTGTTTTTGTTGACGACAACACTTGACCGCGCATGGACAAACTTCCCGGCGTATGGCGCGTATGTAACCCTGTGGCAGGAAATTCTGCGGTACTGTTCAGAAAAAAAGGTTAGGTCTGTAGGGTACTATCCCGCGGGGACGGTTATTGAAGTGCCTGTCCCTGAGAATGTAAATAAAAACCTTGTTACAGTTGAAACAATTATCGGTGACTATGAAAAAAGTATTGAAGTCCATGGGAAAAATATTAAAATCGTTGATACCCGCAATCCCGGGATTTATCGCGTATCTTATCCCGTAGCGGAACACCGTGAGGTGCATTACGCTGTGGTTAATCCCAACCCTGAGAACGGTGAGTCTGCGTTAAGTAAAGATGGTACCACCGACCTCCGTACTATCTTAAGACTACAGAATGTTGCGGTGATACAGAATAATGTTAACACTATAGATAATGATTTCAGGAAACTTTTGTATGGGAGTGATGCTTCAACTGGATTAAGTGCAGCGTTATTTTTAATACTACTCGCGGAAAGCGTGCTTGCGGGTGTGATGACAAAAAAACGGGAGGACAAAAAAAGCGGTGAAGTTATACAGTAATAAACCGTTAATTTGGATGGTTATAGTATCACTATGGTTACCGGTATTTATGAGTACTGTCCTGTACTCTGAACCTCAGCGGGATAGGTTTGTGTTCACACAGTTAAGATACACTGGGGGTAACTGGGACTCATATACCGGGGTTGAACGCCATGTGCTTAAATTTATGTCTACCACCACAAGTATCAAACCGTATTCTACCCGCCGGGTGGTTACCGCTGAAGATGAATTATTGTTTGAATCACCGTTTTTGGTTATAACCGGGGATAGCGAATTCCAGCCGTTTACCAATCATGAAGTAGAAAATCTTAGGAGATATATCCTGGGTGGTGGATTAATTTTTGTGAATGATATTACCGGGCGGAAAAACACGGGGTTTGATTTAAGTATCCGCCGTGAGTTCAAACGTATCCTTCCCGGTAGCGGGTTCAAAATTATACCCCGGGATAACGCGATCTACCGCGCGTTTTACTTACTTCGCACCGTTGGGGGACGGCAGGTGATTAATAATTATACTGAAGGGATTATGTTGTCAAACCGGTTGGTGGTGATCTACACGCAAAACGATATGCTTGGTGTATGGATGAAAGATGAGTTTGGGAAGTATGTTTATAACTGTATCCCCGGAGGTGAATCCCAGAGGTTGGAAGGTATTAAATTATTCGCGAATATAATTATGTATTGCGTAACCGGGACGTATAAAACGGATGTCATACATCAACCGTTTATACAACGTAAACTTGAAGTAAGGTAAAGAACAGAAAAAATGGGTATGGGAAACATAAGATATGCACGATATTGAAACGTCAGTCCCCGCGATAATATTGACGGTAGTCTTCGCATTAGCTGCCGGAGCGGTGACATATTTGTTTTATCGTAAACATGCTCTACGTCAAAAAGTTGCTGTATGGATAAGGTTGTGTGTGTACATCCTTGCGTTAATGCTTATCCTTCAGCCGGTATACGTTAATTACGATGCGCCGGTAAGGAAAAATGTCGTACCCGTTTTTATTGATAATTCACGGAGTATGGCTTATGGCGGCCCGAGAAGCAGGTGGGATGAAGCGAAGGTATGGCTTAATAATGATGCGTTAAAAAGTTTGGGGCACAGGTTTTCTCTGAAATACTACACATTCTCGTCTTCTACCGCCGTACCGTACAACTTATCCGCCGGGCCAACGGGTGAGTATACTGACCTAAGCGCAGTGTTTAAACAGGTAAGCACTGAGTATAATAACGCAGTTCCCGGTATCATCATTGTTACTGACGGGATACATAATAATTCACAAATTAATATTATGGCGCAAGTAAAGGATGTTGCGTATCCGGTAAACTGTGTGGCAACCTCCGCACAGGTGGAGCATGATATAGCACTTGAAAACTTATCCTACAGCAGTATCGCGTTTAAGAATGTTGATACAAAAATCGGGGTGGATATCACCGGTACCGGGTATGAAAACACAGAAGTAGTGGTTACGTTGAACGAAGCCGGGGCGGTACTCCAGAAGAAGGTTGTTAAACTTGACAGTAACGGTAAGGGGAGAGCGGGGTTTGACTTTTTGTCGGATTATGTCGGGGAACGTAAATTATCGGTTCAGGCACCTGTGATAGCTGGTGAGTTAGTAAAAAATAATAATGTTAAAGATTTTACGTTATCAATTATCCGCGAAAAAATTAGGGTGCTCTATATCTGCGGGCAGGCGAATTATGAGTACTCATACCTGCGTAATGTTCTTAAAGGCGACCCGTCAATCGAACTCGTATCTTTTATCATCCTGCGTAATCCTGAAAATATAGCGTTTGTATCTGATGACCAGTTATCGTTGATACCGTTCCCGCATCAGGAAATATTTATGAATTACCTCCCGCAGTTTGACCTCCTGATATTTGAAAACTTTGCGTATCAAAGGTTTGCTATCACCCCTGCGATGCTGGAAAAACTTGCGTGGTTTGTCAAAGAAAAAGGCGGCGGGTTTCTTATGATCGGCGGGGATAATGCGTTTGGCCGCGGGGGGTATAAGGAAACCGCGGTGGAACGTATTCTGCCGGTTGAAATCGGTGGGTATGAAGAACAGGTTGATACCCAGAAGTTTAACCTCAAATTAGCCGTACCACAGCATCCGGTTGTAGCGTTAAGTACTGACTTTGATGAAAACAAAAGGTTGTGGGGGTTAATGCCGGAACTTGAAGGGTGTAATATCACGGGTGATGCAAAGCCCGGCGCTACGGTTGTCGGGGTACACCCGAAGATAACCACTGC
The DNA here is from genome assembly GCA_041658405.1 of Elusimicrobiota bacterium. Taxonomy (NCBI): domain Bacteria; kingdom Pseudomonadati; phylum Elusimicrobiota; species Elusimicrobiota bacterium. Next base: position 10,138 of record JBBAAG010000026.1, on the reverse strand, counting down.
ACGGGGAAGTTTGCCGGTGTTAACCCTGTGGGATTACGGTAATGGCAGGGTGATGTCCTTAGCGTCAAACACCACCTGGCGCTGGGCAATGGGCCTCGCGAAGATCGGGAAGGGTAAGGAGTTGTATGACCGTTTTTGGTCGCAATCAGTCCGCTGGCTTACCCGGGGTGAACAATTAAGCGCTGTACGCGTGGTAGCAGAAAAAAGTGAGGTTAGCTTAAACGAAAAAGTATTGATTAAAATAACGGTACTTGATGATCAATACCGGCTGGACAACAGTGCACGGGTAAAAGTTGTGGTGCAGTTACCGCAGAAGGATGTACGTACGGATATTTCTGATACCGCGATGCTGGTAAAACCCGGGGAGTACTGGGTGGAATACCTGCCGTCAACCGCAGGGAAGTATTATTTTAAAATTACCGCGTATGGCCGCAGGGGTTTAGCCGGAGATACAGGGATAACGGTTAATGCAAAAAGTTTTGGTGAGGATGACGAGTTACGCCCGAATATGGAACTCCTAAACGCTATAGCAGGGGTAACACAAGGCGGGGTGTCGTCAATAAAGGAGTTTAATCCCGGGCAATTAAACTTTTTATCCGCAAAAAGTAGTGCTGCCGTTAAGTTCAGGTATCGCGTATGGACAGAATGGTACTTTTATTTATTGTTAACTATAATTTTGTGTATAGAATGGTTCCTCCGCAGGATGAGAGGTTTACCGTGAAATATTTAACCGGGTTTGCGGTATTCACAGTATTCTTTGCGTTGTACACCCACACAATGTGTCCCACAATATCGACGGGGGATAGTGGCGAGTTTATTGCTGCGGCAAAAATTATGGGTACCGCGCATTCACCGGGGTATCCCGCGTTTTTGGTGGTATCAAAAGTTATGGATAGCATAATGCCGGTAGGTACCACTGCATACAGGGTTAACCTTGTCTCTGCGGTTTTATCAGCGTTAAGCGTACTTCTCTTGTTTTTGGTATTAACCGATATTCTTGGTGTTGGTACTTCAGATAGTGCCCAAAGTGATGGGGTTGGGGTTTGGAGCAGCATAGGTATCAGCGCAATAGCTGCTGCAGTGTTGGGGTTGAGCCTGGAATTCTGGAAGTCTGCGGTACAGACAGAAGTTTTTGCGATGAATACGTTGTTTATGCTTGTAATACTTTATCTTATGTACTACCGTCATCCTGAAAAAAGTGTAGACCTGCGGTTATACGCCATAACGTTTATCTTTGGGCTCGCAATGGGTAATCATCAAACTATTGCGTTGATAATTCCCGGAGTTGCGGCATGGTATTTTATGCTGAAGAAAAAGGTTAACCTGCGGGTATTGTTTATAGCAATAATCTTTGCGTTATGCGGGATGACTGTATACCTGTATCTTATGATAAGGTCAGTAAAAAATCCTGTGTTAGACTGGGGTAATGCTGAGAATATTTATAATCTCTGGAGAGTATTTACCCGCGCGGATTACGGTAGTTTTTCTCTTACCGTCGGGGAGAAGGTGCCGCATGATATTTCTGTGCTTATCCGGCAAATCGTTAGGTATGCTGTGAATACAGGGGAACAGCTTACCTGGGTGGTGATGGCGGTGGCAATAACCGCATGGGTGGTTGCTTATACAAAAAACCGTGTTGTGGTGGTGAGTACTGTATTATTAACACTATTCTCGGGTATATTTTTCTTTATCCTCGGTAACCCGCCGTTTAATGCAATGCTTGACGGTGTACTTGGAAGGTTTTATATTTTATCGTCCGTTGGGGTTTGTATAAGTTTTGCGTTGGGGCTCGCGTGGATCTACAGAAAAGTTAAGCATATGGTATGGTTAGCAGCGGTTATCCCCGTGTTTTTGTTTACCCAAAACTATAATAGCTGTGACTGGCGGGAGTATTATCTTACCTATGATTATGGGAAAAATGTGTTGAAGACAATGGCGCTTAAGTCCGTACTTTTTATGGATGGCGGGGATGATACTTTTTATAGCCTTGCGTACCTCAATTTTGCGGAGAAACAAAGAGGTGATGTTGAACTCCATGACCGCGGGGGGTTGGTGTTCTCAAACGCGTATGGTTCTGACTTCCGAAGTATTCCCCGGGATGAAAAGGAGAGACGCAGGATTGAGGTTGAAGCCGGGTATGCTAAACTCAAGCCCGTATACTATTCTACGTTTAATCCTAATATATTGCCCGGGTATAAACTTACTTTATGCGGGATATTGTATCTCGTAGAGAGTAGTGTCAGCCGGGAGAAAATTAATAGCCATAACTTTGATTACTTTGAACTTTACTCACTCCGCGGGGTTTATGACAAAAAGTATTACGATTATCGCAGCAGGTCGTTAGTGCCCCTGTACTTTTACCAGGCTGGTGTATCCCGCAGTGACTATACCTTCTGGGATTATGCGTGGAGTAAGTATCCCGATGCTATGTGGTTGGAGTCAAATATTTATGGTGCATACCTCGTGGATGCGTATGAAAAGTTTCAGCAGCGTAACTACCCTGGGGCGGAAGCGTTGTACCGAAGAGCATTAAGGATAAAACCTAATGACATATCTACCTTGTGCAACCTCGCAGCAGTGAAGGAACATGCGGGTGAGTTAGAATCTGCGAAAACCGTACTTACTCAAGCGTTACGCATTAACCCGCGGAGTACCGAGGCGTATTATAATCTTGGGGTGATATACTGGCGTGAACAAAACTGGAGTGAAGCGGTTAATGCCTACCGCCGGATTGTTGAGATTGAACCTGATAACCAAAGAGCGTATGGGTATATGAAAAAAGCGGAAGAAAACCTTAAACGCAGAAGCGGGCAGTAAGTGAAACTAAAACATGTAACGGCGTTGATCTCAGTAATTGTTATACTGGCAATCTATGTCCCGATGTCAGCACCGGCATTAACTTCAGATGATAGCGGCGAATTTGCGGGTGTCTGCGCGACACTGGGGACTGCTCATCCGTCAGGGTATCCGGTTTATACATTACTGGGTAACCTTACCTGCCGGTATTTACCGTTTGGGTCTAAGGTTTACCGCGTAAATGTTATGTCCTCGATATTCGCAGCTCTTACGGTAGGTGTGGTGGTACTACTGGCTGCGGATTTAGCGGGAAGCGTTATCCCGGGGATACTCGCGGGGTTTGTTCTGGGGTTCACTCAATACTTTTGGTTTCTCGGGTTGACTACTGAAGTTTATACCCTTAACTCATTTTTTGCGGTATGTATACTCTATGCGTTAATGAAAAAAGAACCGGACCCAAGGGCTGTTGTATTCGCAGGGTTAATGCTGGGGTTTGGGTTGGGGAATCATTATACGTTGATAACATATATTCCCGGGTATGCGTTGATACTCTTCTTCCGGAGGAAGGAGTTGGGGGTAACACTTTCCAAACTTGCAGTCGCGGGAGGATTTTTTATTCTTGGTTTAACGGTGTACGCATATATTTACCTCCGCGCAGTTAAATTACCTCTTTACGCGTGGGAGGATCCTCGGATATTCGAACGGTTTATCGGGATAGTGCTTAGGTCAAGGTATGGGGGTAATCTCACAATGGGTGAACCGTTACCCTGGAGTATAGGTTTGATTACCGGGCAGACAGTGTTCTACTTAAAAATTCTAACCCGGGGTATAACCTTACCCGGGACGGTATTATTGCTCTGCGCGGGGATACTGTATTTTATGCGTAACTGGCGGTATGCCCTGACTCTAATAGTTCTGACACTTTTCTCCGGGCCGGCATTTTTGTATGCTGCGCGTATACCCGCAAGCAATCCGGAATCCGCTGCGTTACTTGAACGGTTTATTTATCTGTCGTTACCGCCGTTGATGATTATATTATCCTTACTCCCGTCATTGATCCCCAAAAAGGTTGGGGTGTTACGCACTGGATTAACGGGATTAATGTTAGTTTTGCCCGTAATCTTGTTTGCGTCACAGTATAAGTCTACTACCTGGCGGGGGGAGTATGTGTTCTATGATCACGCTAAGGATATCCTCAAAAATACGCCAATGAATAGTATTGTGTTATCCGACCGTGCGGATGAAATGGAATTCAGTGTTAATTATCTTATCAAAACTGAACACCTGCGTCCTGATGTTGATTATATCGACTGTAATGCAGGTGTTACCCGCAGTATTTATGGTGATGATTATTATAAAGTCTGGGGTGGCCCGCGGCTTATCCGTCGTGAAGCTGTAGAACGTAAACTTATCAAAGAATCACAACGGCCGGTGTTCTACGCTACGTTTGAACCTGAGATGATAAACATTGTGAGAAAACCTTATGGGTTATTGCATTCAGTTGGGGAGAACCAGCTTCCCTGTGTGTATATCGACGATGTAAGTGTTTTACGGATAACGCAGAATACCGATACCCGGGGTAAGGGGTTGGTAATGATGTATTGGCAGATACTAGGGAATTATTATCTTAATTACGGGGATAAAGGCCGTGCTGTGAAATTACTTAATTCTTATGCGGTACATGGCGAAAACCAACCCGCACCAAGGTTGATGGCAGGGTATTGGTTTACTTCTAAAGGATGGTATACAGACGCAGAGGGGGTGTATAAAGGTATTACTAAACTTTATCCCGGTAACGCTGATGCGCATAATAGCCTCGGGGTGGTCTACGAAAAAATGGGTAACCTAAAATCTGCGGTTGATGAGTATAACTTGGCAATTGCGGTTGATCCTAAAAGTGTTACCGCGCATTATAATCTCGCAGTAGCCTATTGGCGGAGTAACAGGTGGGATGATGTTATCCGCGAGCTTGAACGCGTAGTGGAACTTAACCCTAACCATAACGACGCTAAACGGTATCTCCAGCAAGCGCGTTTGCGGGTAGGGAGAAAGGGTGGTTAATGAATAACAAAATTGGTAGTTATTTTTTTATTACGGTTTTACTTACAACCTTTTTTGGTATTACGTTAAGTGTTACCCGCCATAATTCTGCGGTATATGACGAAGCGTTTTATGTTGCGTTCGGGAATTCAATCCTCCGTACCGGCGATTACCGTATGGCTATCGATAAACCTGTCGGCACGGGGATAATCCTTGCGTTACCGTCAATGTTTATGAAAGATGCAAAAATTGATACCGCGGGGATGGACTGGAAATACTGTGACGGTTGGCAGAATGCAAAAGATCCTAGTGAATGGTTCCAGTACAGATGGAACCTTGCGTTAGGGTTTGTGTACAAAAACACTGTATCCGCTGATAAAATCCTAAATTCCGCGAGGGTTATGATGATCCTGTGTTCAGTATTATTCGGGTTATTAATATTTTTGTTAACCTCAAAACTGTTCTCAAATACAATTGCCGGGATGGGTACGCTTATATGGTATGTTTTTAATACAGAAATTATTGCGTACAGCGGGTATGCAGTTGAGGATATGATGGTTACCGGGTGGTATACCATTGCGGTATTGTTATTCATACGATTCCTCCGTGCACCGGGGATAATCACCGGGATTCTCGTGGGACTAACTGCTGTGATGGCAATACTTACAAAACTTACGGGCTTACTTTTACTTCCTACATTCATCATCCTTGCAGGGATTGATTTTATTAATGTGCGGAAACAATGGAAATTCTTTGCTGTCCCTGTTATTACAGGGATTATCGCGGGGATAGTATTGGTGTTATTAATGTACCGTTTTACGGAGGTAAACTATTTTGTTCTTGCTATAAAGAACATGCTTGCTACCCAGGGGAAAGGACAGGCGTGTTATTTATTGGGTAAGTACTCCCAGGATGGGTTCCGGTATTACTACCTTGCGGTACTCGCGATGAAGTTATCAATTCCTTTGGTACTCGCAGCTGGGTATGGGGTGTATAGAATGCTTAAATCCAACAAAGTGATAGCGTTACAGTTGATCTCCGCAGTATTTATATTATTACTCTTTGCGTCGGTGAGTACAAAACAGTTGGGGGTAAGGTATGTACTCCCGGTTTATCCGGTACTCTTCATTTTTGCGGGGTATGCCTGCGCGTGTATCTTACAGGAAAAAAGTGGGAAGTATGCAGTTATAAAAAAAGGTGGGATGGCAGTATTATTATTACTTTACCTAGTGGCTAATGCGTATGTATACCCTCATTACTTAAGTTATTTTAATATCCTCGCAGGGGGTAAGTCTAACGGGTGGAAGTATGTGGTTGAGTCCAACTGTGATTGGGGGCAGGATTTGCATAATCTCAGGGATTACCTCAAGAAAAACGGGTATTCTGATGTTATACTTTCATACTACGGTGCGTGTACTCCTGAGTATGCAGGGTTTGAATTCCAGGACCTTTTTTCGTTCAGCGTATGGGGTGAGAAAAACTATGTTAATTCAGACAATCCTGTGAAGGAAGCTTTAGCGGTTAGTGTTACCAACCTGCAGGGACAATACTTCGGGCAGCTGGGATACAATATTTTTGACTGGCTAAAACACAAACCCGCTGTTGCGTTCATTGGGAATTCAATTATGGTTTATGATATTACAAATGATAAGGATACCTGTGAACGCCTTGCGAAGTTGTATTATACTGTCAATAACCAGGCGGGGACAGAACGTATGATACGAAGGATTGAATTACTTAAATGAACTTCAACCTAAAACTTTCACGGTTTAAGTATGTTATAGCGTTCATTGTGTTTGTCCTAACCCTGGGATTGTATGTCCACACAATGTTCCCGACGGTAGCGCCCTACCGTGATGCCGGTGAAATGTGTACGGCTACGGTTAAGTTAGGGATTATGCATCCTCCGGGGTATCCACTGTACACAATTATTGGGAAAATAATAACTTCTGCGGTTATGATCGGTAATTTTGCGTACCGTATGAATTTATTCTCAGCGGTATGCAGTGCCGGGACCGCAGTATTGTTATTTCTTACACTGCTCTTATTTACAGAAAAATTCTTATCTACCGGTATACTGGAAAAGTATGGGAATATAGTTGTTTTCTCAACATTCCTCACGGCATTACTTTCCGCAACATCGTATCTCCAGTGGTACCTATCGTTAGTACCGGAGATGTATACGCTGAATACATTATTCGCTGCGGGGGTGGTGTATATACTCACGCGGTTGTGTTTCATCCAAAGAAGTACGAAGTTATGGATACTATTCTTCCTGATTGCCGGGTTGGGGTTAGGGAATCGGTTGGATCTCGTATTATACGCCCCGGGGTTTGCGGTAATGTTTATTTACTACTACTGGATTTACCCAAAAGAAAACGGGGTTACGATTGGTGAGGGACGGATATTTTCAAAAATCGGGGTTTACCTTCTCGCGGGGATTACCGGTGCGGGGGTATATCTTTACCTTCTGCTTCGGTCGGGTACTTTACCGTTGTTTGATTGGAACCATCCCGCAACAATTGAACAGTTAATTTCAACGGTTACACGTAAGACACACGGGGGAACGCTTGACCTTCTTTCAGTACGGTACGCGGCAGGTGAAAATTTTGGTGCGGGATTAAACTTTTTCTTTAACTATGTACTGTATAACTACACAATTACCGGTTGTGTTCTCGCTATCCTCGGGCTTGCGTATCTCTGGATAAAGAATAAGTGGTACCTAACTGCTACACTCGCTTGGTTTATCATCAGCGGGCCGGTATTTATTTATCTAAGCAATATGCCGCCGAATACTCATGCATTAGCGATTCTTGAAGCACATTTTTTGTTGCCTTCCCTGACAATAGTTTTGTGGTGCGGGCTCGGGGTACTGGCGTGTATTGAATTTATCGATGGGAATAGCGGCGGAACCATCGGTTTTTGTGTCAGGAAAGCTGTGGCGTATGGGTTTACACTAATACTTTTATTTGCTGTTAGCGTGAATACCGTTATGCATTACCGTGTACTGGATAAACGTTCATACTATTCCGTATGGGATTATGCGGGTAATGTTTTACGTTCCTGCGGGCCAAATACTGTTGTCGTTGCGAAAGAGGATGTCCAGGTGTTTGCGTTATGGTACCGCGGGTTGGCATGCGGGAAAAGTTTGGGTACAAAAATTGTTGCACAGGGCCTTGCGGGGAGTTGGTGGTATCAGGAACAAATGAAACGGTTATACCCTGATTTGTTTGTCACTAACACAAAAGAACCGGTACAGGTGGAGGAGTTTTATCAAAAAAATAAAGATGGGTACGGGTATCGCGTTTTCTTTACCGTTGAAACTGATCCCGTTGATGAAACAAGTTTGGTATTTAGGTTCATACCAAACGGTATTGTTGGGCAGTGCATAGAAAAAACCGCGAAAGAAGCGGGAAATAATACTGTGCGGCGCGGTGTAATCATGGATACTGAGTTTATGGTTTACCGGCAACGCATGTTTTATGATGCGTACCACGAATTTTTTACGCCTGACCTCATAGAAGACTATGCGCGGGGATATTTTGGTATCGCAAAATATTTTATGGATATTAAAGAATTAACTCTTGCGGAGAAGTATTTTAAGAAAGCTATCAACCTCAACCCGTCTTATCCTTTGAATTATTCAAGTTTAGCGTATGTTTATATGGAACAAAACCGTGTGAGTGATGCTGTTAAATACTACGGCCTCGCTGCGGGGAGCGCTGCGGGGTTATTAAAGAAAGCGGAACAATATAATTCATATCCTGAAGTTAAGGAAGGTATCCGTAAAGATATTGCGGATGCGTATAATAACTGCGGGGTATTACTGGAATCACGGTTGAACCGCAGTGAGGATGCATTAATACAGTACGCTTATGCCCTGAAGTACCACCCAACGGGGACTAATGCGTTGTATAACCAGGCGGTGGTATATTGGAAACGCGGAGATTGGCAAAGCGTTGTGAGTACGTTGGAACAAATGCTGAGGGTCTCACCGAATGAACCACGGGCATTGAAGTTTTTGCCTATGGCACGGTATAACCTTCAGAAGAGTAAGGCATAATTTTGGGTATTGAACAGTTTAAGTATTTACACAGATTTATTACCCGCGGGGTAGTACTCCTGCGGGGTATGTACGCAGGGAAGGTCTTAAGTTTAATCCTTACCCTCGTTTTTACGTCGGTAATTATTATGGCAGCGGTGGATGCTGTACTGTTATTACCCTACGGATTACGCATATTTTATCGTTGGTGCGCGGGGATTTCAACTTTATCGGGACTGGTATGGGCGGGTGTATACATTTTTGTGAAACCTATTGGCGGGATTAAGGATTTAGTGGCGCTTAAACAGGTACATCCTGAGTTTAGTGACCGCGTAATTAATGCTGTACAGCTTGAGAGTAGTAAGCTTGGCCCGCAAAGCCAGGCTACCTCCTCCGCAATGGTAGAAAAATTTGTTGAACAAGTTGAGCAGGAGGTTAAGGATAAAACTTCGGGGGGTGGGTATACTCGCGGGAGAAAAAAAGTGGGTATCCGCGTCGTATACGTTCTATTGATATCCGTTATAACTTTTCTGTTTATACTAACACTTTTTAATCCCGGCGGGTTAAGGAATAATCTTACCCGTGTACTTTTCCCGGAAACTGTTGGGCGGGAGGATATGTCTGTCCTCCCGGGGAATCTTACTGTGCTACAGGGGATGAAGGTTAATGTTGAACTTAACAGCAGGAAGTATATCCCCAAAATCCCGAAGATCGTGTACTGGTCTGACATTATCGGTAAGAATACGGATGTAATGGCGTATGTTGATAATAAAAAGTTTAGGTACATTTTCCCCGGGGTTGAACGCAGTATAAAATACCGTATCACCTGCGGGGAGTATGTTTCACCGGTATATTCCATTGATGTTATCACCGGTGTGCAGGTGGGGGATATTAGTTTAAAACTGTATTACCCGCCGTATACCAACCGTAAACCTGAACTTATCGACGGGGCGGATGGTACAATCCGTGCGTTGGTGGGGACACGTGTAGAGTTAAAAGTTAAGGTTAATAAACGTGTGAAGGCTGCGAGGGTTATGCTGAAATCCGGCGAGATTGTGGGTTTAAAAATTAATAATAGTGCAAAGGAACTTATGGGTGAACTCCATATCCTGCGTGATGATACCTACTGGTTTGATGTTGAGGATGAGAACGGGTTCAGGAATGTTGACCTCACTCAATACAGGGTACTGACAGTACCTGATGATAACCCGGTTGTATCAATATTATCGCCCGAGGAGGATTTGATAGTATCAGAAACTG
>JBBAAG010000025.1 GCA_041658405.1 Elusimicrobiota bacterium | reverse complement strand
GGTATACCCTATAACCCCAACGTCCTTGGGGTGATATCCACAAAACCGTTCACCGTTATGGGTAATAATGATTTGGATGAACAAAAAACAAAAGGTACTGTAAACATTGCGCTCTGCGGCCGTGTACCCGTGAAAGTATGCACGCAAAACGGTAAGATTCTTCCGGGTGATCTTATAACCACCTCATCATTCCCCGGTATCGGGATGAAGGCTATAAAGAAAGAATCAACTGTGGGTAAGGCATTACAAGAATTTGACCCACACAAAATTTCGGGTGCAGTAAAAGTTAACTCAATTAATGATATCCCCTGGCCGGAAGATACAGATGGAACAAATACCAACCCGCTATGTTTCATTCTTCCCGACGGTACATTTGTCGGGAAGGTAATGATGATGGCCAATACCAGCTGGTAAAATCCGGGATTATTCTATTCCGGCGCGTCTTCTCCGGATTTGTTAATCACAACATTTTCGTTGTCCAAAAATGATAGTTTAGACACCGGCAATTTTGATATTATCACATCGTCAAGCCATATCCGCGCATGTTTATGCGTGTTTAGCGGTTTAATATTAAAACTCAAACTGTTTACTCGCGCCCTGGCAGTATAAATTAATGACAGTTCTCTCCACTCGCCGTCTGAAGTATTGGAGAACACTTCTATATATTCTCCCGTGGGTTTATCGTCAATCCTGGGAATAACGCTTGCGCGGTACGTTGCAGTTGAATCATTAGTGGTATACCATATCGAGAACAAAACTTTTTCACCGGGTTCTGCCATATGTTCACAACCTACATCCCTTGTTTTGACACAAGTTATTTCAGAAACCCAATTTGTTTTTTCGGTTTTTCCCGTTTAGGACTAAACAACTGCCGGATTGCTTTGAACACCACCTGAAATTGTTGGTCATATCTCTTTTCCATATCATCAATTTTTCGTTGCAGGTTTTTATGTGTAGCAATAATTTCTCTTAACTTGGTGAATGTCCGCATTATTTGGATATTTACTATAATAGCACGATTGCTATTCAAAACTCCGGATAACATAGCGACGCCTTGCTCAGTAAACACGAATACATTTGGCGAGTGTTTAATCTTTGAACTTATCACAATTTGTGATAAGTTCCTTATCTCGTCTCGTGTAAGAGTAAACAATCAACGGGAAATCTTTTAATATTTCTTCTTACCGCTTGGTTTAATACTCGTGTATCTACTCCGTAGAGATTAGCCAAGTCACGGTCCAGCATTACCTTTTTCCCGCGGATTAACAGAATCTTACTTTCAATACTTTCTTGCAAAACAAGTACTTTGTTCATATATACCTCTTCTTAAATAACACTCGAATCCTCATCGTCCCATACCATGAGGTATGCAATATGCCAAAGCCGTGTAAAATAATAACATGACTCGACATCGTTGTCAAATTGCAAATAGTGTTATTCTTCAAAAGTATATGATTGCTATAATTAACCTTGCTACATAATTGTTATTCAAACACCAGTTTACCGAACAAGTTTGGCGAGTTATTTTGTTTCACTAAAACCTATCCTTGCTGTTTATTCTACGTTAGTTCTGTGTTTAAACCGTTCCTCAATAACAGTGTATAACGTCGGAACAAATACCAGTGTTAAAAATGTAGAAACCGTCAACCCTGCAATAACAGCCACTGCCATCGGTGCTTCAATCTCGCCGCCTTCACCGATCCCCAAAGCTAACGGCAGCATCCCAATTATAGTTGTCAACGTGGTCATCAATATCGGCCGTAACCTCGTATGCCCGGCGATTGCAACAGCTTTATACAAGTCCATCCCTTCCCTGCGGAGATGGTTTGTGTAGTCTACCAGCAATATACCGTTGGATACCACAATCCCAACCATCATAATTATACCGATGAATGATACAACGTTAAGCGTATACCCTGTGAGGAACAATCCCCAGATCACACCGATGATACCCAGTGGAACTGAAAACATAATAATGAACGGGTCAATAAATGATTCAAACTGTGAGGCTAATACCATGTATATCAAAAGAATAGCGAGTAGTAACGCAAACAGAAGGTCCCTGAACGCGTTCTGCTGATCCTTATAACTTCCTGCTACATCAATATTATAATTTGCCGGTATAACAACCTTTTGCTGGATTAGCTTCTTCAACTCTTCCGACACCGTTCCTGATGGACGGCCAATAACATTAGCGGATACCGTAACTATCCTCACCTGATTTTTTCGTTCAATTTTTGACGGGCCTGTCCTGCGTTCAATCTTAACGAGGTTCGACAACGGTACTTGTTTACCCATTGGTGATGTTACAAATACTTTATCTAAATCACTGATCGTCGAACGGTCAGTTTTCCTTAACTGCACAAAAATATTATATTCTTTCCCTACCTCCGGGTCACGGTACAATGACGCGATACTTCCTTCCATATTCGTCTGTAACGAAGACGCTATCTGCACAACGGATAATCCCAGTGCCGCTGCGCGTTTACGGTCAACAACCACCTCAAGTTCCGGTAACCCGGCTTCCCGGCTGATACTTATATCCTTAACCCCCGCAAGGCCGGTCATAAGTTCTTTCACCTGTTCCGCAAGTTTTTGTGTAACCCCAAAATCATAACCCCGGATTTCTGTCTGTAACGCCGAACCGCCCATCATACCTACCGCCATGCCTGCCCCGCTTCCAAACTTAACTTCCGTACCGGGAATATTTTTTAATAACGGGCGCAAAGCATCAGTAACTTCTTCAGTTGAACGTTTACGTTTAGAAAGTTCTACCAACGAAATTCTTAGTGACCCGGTATCTGACCCGCCGCCACCCGTAAATAATGACGCTAATGCCGCAAGGCCGCTACCGCTGGTACCCAGGCGCATTTGCATGGTATCAAGCTCAGGCGTATTCTTCATAACAATTTCTTCCACCTGCTGCATTACAGTATTAGTTTTCTCAAGTTTTGTCCCCAACGGCATCTTGACTGTTATAGACAACTCTCCTTCATCCGCTGACGGCATGAACTCGGTACCCACAAACGGGATAAGTACAAAACTTAAAATTAACAAACCTGTTACACCGAAAATAACAATTTTTCTATGCCCAAGCGCCCATTCAATAAGTTTTTGGTATTGCGTATCAACATTATCAAAAAACGCTTCTAACGTTTTAAAAAACTTACCTTGCGTTTTTTGTACATGAAGAAACTTTGATGTCAACAACGGGATGACTGTCAGTGACACTGCCAGTGACGCTACTAACGCAAATGATATTGTGTACGCCATAGGCTTGAATATTATAGATGCCAACCCGGTGACAAACAGCATCGGGACAAACACCACAACAGTTGTTATTGTTGATGCGATAACTGCTAGCCCGACTTCTTTTGCACCGTTAACAGACGCGTCCATTGGTGACTCACCTTTTTGTATATGCCGGTAAATACTTTCCAGCACAACTATAGCGTCGTCCACCAACCTCCCCACACCCAGCGCAAGGCCGCCAAGCGTAGCAATGTTTAATGTAAGTTTACCGAAGTATAGCAGTACAAACGTTGCAATAACAGATAACGGTATGGCTAAGGATATAATAAACGTACTCCTGAAACTACGTAAGAATATCAGGATAATAATGATCGCAAGTAACCCGCCTTCCAAAGTAGACCTCTGTACGTTACCTATTGATTTTTCAATGAATATCGATGTATCCATCATTGGTTTAATATCACACCCCTGGGGTAACTGGCGTTTAATTTTGTCAAAACTTGCCTTTATCCTCCGCGCTACCTGCACAGTATTTTCGCTGGAAGCTTTTTGTACCTGAATCATTATCCCCGGCATACCGTTTATGCGTATGTACTGGGTTTGTTCTATATAATCATCTTTAATATCCGCCACGTCTTTTAGATATATAGGAACCCCAGCCTGGTTTCCCACCACTACATCCTCAAGTTGTTTAACTTCTCTAATCTGCCCGACAGTACGGACATAAAAACTCATATCCCCGTCCTCAACTTCACCGCCGGGAAGCGTAAGGTTTGACATCCCGATTGCACCTGTAATTTGCTGTACCGACAACCCAAACCCGTATACGCGTGAACGGTTAAGTTCCACCCGTATTTCGCGTTGTAACCCGCCATTAACCGTTGCTGAAGCAACGCCTTCAATACGCTCAATCCCGGGCCCAACAATATCATCCGCCAGCATACGCAATTCCGCGGGGCTTTGCGGGCCAGTAAGGCTTATCATCATGACCGGCATCATTGACGGGTCAAACTTGAACACCAGCGGGTTAGACATATCCTTAGGCATCATACCTTTGATCATATCAATCTTTTCACGGACGTTTATCCCGGCAGCATCCATATCTGTTTCCCAGTTAAACTCCGCCATCACCAGTGACATTTCAGAAAATGATTGTGAAGATACCTGTTTAATGTTGGTAACAGTACTTATAACTTTCTCCAACGGACGTGTAACCATTGACTCGATCTCGGCAGGGCTTGCACCTTTATACGTCGTTATCACCGCCGCCATCGGGAATGACATATCGGGATACAAATCAATTTTTAATTGTGTAAAAGCTATCACCCCGAGTACGATGACCGCAATTGCGGCCATCAAAACAGTTATTGGTTTTTTTATTGAATACTCTGATATAAACATATACTTTACTCTTTCTCCCCACCGGATATAATCGCAGCTTTTATCCCGTTAGTAAGCCTTTGCTGCCCGGTAGAAACTGCGTACTCGCCGTATTTAAGGCCGGATAGGATTTCTGCGTTATTGTTATCAGTAAACCCTACGGTAACCGCCCGGTCCTCCGCGATATTGCTTTTTATTACCATTACCCGTTTTGTTCCATCAGGTTTTTCTATGATACACTTTACCGGTACAAGTATACGCCCTGAATGGTAACTCACCAGAATATCTACATTCGCAAACATCCCGGGACGGAGTAACCGTTCCGTGTTATCCACTGTAATTTCAATTTTCGCGGTACGGCTCATCTGGTCAATCATCGGGCTGACCGACGTAACGGTTCCTGTGAACGTACGTTTGGGGTACGCATCAACTTTTACCTGTGCAGATAAATCCTTACTAACTTTAGCAACATCTTTTTCTACGACGTCAACTACAACCTTAACTTTGTCAATATTAACGACAGTAATTACTGGCGTAGCCATTGCTACCGCGCCGCCTGCTGCCGGGGATACCAACGCGCCAATGTCAGGATACCGTTTTGATACGATCCCCGCAATATTAGTTTTTACCGGTGATTCCGCATAATCAAACCCCGGCTCGTCACGGTTTACCATCGCAACAACCTGATCGACGGCAACATTATCCCCTTCGCTTACCAAATACTTTTGTAGTTTACCCGGAACTTTTGCGTACACGTTAACCGTTTCATTCGCCATAACATTACCCGTGAGGTTAAGCCGGTCAGCGATATCGCCTGTACGCACTTTCACAACTTCCACAGGTACGCCGGTATCTTCAGTTTTTGCCACAGTTTTTTTTGTAAACTTTCCAATTGAAACTGTTACCCTGTACCCTATAAGGCCTATAAACAAGACTACCACTACCCAAATAATTACTTTACGCATAAAACACTAAACACTCCTTCTTTTTTACTAACTCCAGAATATATAATTATTTCCCTACTGCTTTTACTAATGACGCCTGTGCGATATTATAATCAAACAACGCCTGGTAATAATTTACTTCAGATTGTGTCAACGCAAGCTGTACATCCCGGACGTCTACATACGACATATACCCTTCTTTATACCGCTGATCCGCAATCCTCAAATTTTCTTTTGCTAATTCAACATTTTCTTTTTGTACATCAATACGCTCTTTAGCTTCGTTCAGGTCAATCACCGCTTTTTTTGTTTCCAAACGTATACCGTCTTCCACCTGAGAACGGGTAAGCTTCATTGTTTCCACATTCGTCTTCATCTGTTTAACTTTAGCGCCGGTATAGAAGTTTAATGGCCAGTTGAATACAAGGCTTGCATTCCATGCGCTATCCCATTTTTCTTCGGTATAATACGGCATTTTATAATCCGCTGATGCGGATAATGCGAGGTTCGGCAGCCCTGACGCGTTGGTAAGTTTAACCAATAAATTCATAATATCTTCCTGAAACCCAAGTTGTTTAAGTTCAGGCCGGGTTTTAAGAGCTTCCGCAAAAACATCTTCTATAACAGCAGCGTTCGGGTTATACTCAAACTCGGTCTCAAGTTCGTAATTATCCAAACTAGTTTTCAGCATAACCTCCACCGCTTCTTTTGCCATACGCCCGCCGTTTTTTGCGCGGATCAATCCTACCTGCGCGTTGGTAAGCTGTACTTTTATACGGGAAAGATCGTACTTCGATATTTTTCCGTCTTCATACATCAACTGCATAGTTTTATAATGCTCGTCAGTAACTTTTACAGCTTCTTCCGCGATTGCCACCATTTTTTGGGTAAGCATCAACCCGTAATACGCGCGTTTGGTATTGAATACCAACTCATTTTTTGCGCGGCGCAGTTCTTCCTCCGCAGCTTTATAACCAATTTTTGACTGTTTTACCCCTAACCCTATTTTCCCGAAAGTATAAAGCGGCTGCGAGACAGAAAGTTTGAAATCGTAAAGATAATCATACCCTGTCTTTATATTGAACGATACCGGCGCATAAATAATTGATCCTGTTAGAGGATTAACCCCAACCGGCATCTGGAACGACGTTTTAGTTTCCGGCATCGGGCTCATCTTTACGTACATTGCCATAAAAGTAAAATCCGGGAAGTTACGCGCACTAGCCTCATCAACAGCATATTTTGAGGATAACATTTTTTGTTCCGCAATTTTGATTCCCTGCGAACTTTTTAGCGCTAAATCCACGCATTTATCTACCGTAAGTTTTTCTGCAGCAACAGCGGTTATTGCTAATAATACTACCAGCGCAGTACTTAAACACAGAGTATTAATAACTATCCTTTTAGTAAACAGCTTCATCTTATTCCCCCGACTTTTTCATGTATTTACCAATACCATTAAAATATATATCTAATACATCTTCGATTCCCTTGTCCTTAAGGCCAATACCATGTGTACCTTCTTTTGATAATGTCATCGCCTGTACAATCGATAAGAACAGTATTGCCGCGCGTTTTGGAGTGACAACACTATTTCCCGTCATTTCTCTATTAATAATACGCCCGACACTTTCAAAAACAGCGGTAAACTGTTTCTTCATCACCAGCGCATGAGCTTTTCCAATAGACGTATCCATGTTCTGTAGTTCGCGCATAATAATATTTAATGCCTTACGGTTAGCCTGTACGTACTCGGATTGTAACTGCAGCATTTTTTTTAACTTATCCCGCACACTGCCGGGCGACTTTTCTGCAGCCAGGATAAACCCGGACATTTCATTAAACGTATTCCCTATCAACGCGTGGAACAACTCCTCTTTTGTTTTGAAGTACAGGTACACCGTACCCTTGGCAACACCGGCATGGCGCGCAATATCTTCCACTAACATTTTGTGGTACCCTTTATCCGCTACGACATCCATTGCAGCGGAAAGTATCAACGCTTTTTTGTTCAGTTTAACTTTATTCATTAACCTATTCTTCCTGCGATAAACAATACCGGATAAACCGGTACGTTTTACTGCCACCTATCATTATGACTGACTGGTCAGTCATAATATCATTATGGGTATAAACTGTCAAGCACAAT
Organism: Elusimicrobiota bacterium; assembly: GCA_041658405.1. NCBI lineage: Bacteria > Pseudomonadati > Elusimicrobiota > Elusimicrobiota bacterium. The sequence goes on along the minus strand of JBBAAG010000025.1, from coordinate 28,812 downwards.
TTTTGTATACAGGCTTGGTTATGGTATCAGAAGTTCAAACCCTGTAGTTCTATCCTTTTTTCTTGAAGCACATGTGCCGGTAAGTTCTATTATCACAACTTCCATTATATGCCAGGTTTTAACGCCGAGCCTTACACACCCCGACCGTGTGACATTATTTCTCCCAAAAAAGTTGTGTGAATGCAGGACAGGATTACCTTTTGAATCCGGGAATATAGTCCCCACCCCGCCGGTTTCGTATACATTATTTAACAAGTACGGCATTGGCACAATCTTTTTCGCACGGCCGTTACGGGGGCCAACAACAATCCTGCTGCCCTTATCCGCACCACCGACCATAATCACCGCAGCGGAACGTATTTTTTTTACCCGTGCAAAACGTTCTATACACTCATGCACTACATCACCGTCTTCCAGGCGTATAACAAACACACGGCCCATCCGCGCTTGAGAATATAACATATGATTCCATTACCCTTCTATTTTATTTCAACCAATACCCTATAACCATCCGCAGAGCGTGAACACGCTGATAGTTTCTGAGTTAACAAACTTACCCTGGCGAAACATTTTATTTACTTCACGTTTTGTGACAACCACATTTTCAATAACTTCATTATCATCAAACTTTGTCCCGACATACTTCAGTTGTGTAGCTTTATACAGGTGAATAACCTCGTCGGTATACGCAGGCAAAGGGTATATATCCGCGACTTTCCTGATTTTTCCTGCACGATAACCCGTTTCTTCTATAACCTCGCGTTTTGCGCATATAACAGGGGATTCATTTTTTTCTATTGTCCCTGCGGGAAGTTCATAGACGTACTGCCTTACAACAGGACGGTATTGTTTTATCATAACAATCTTTGACGGGGAAAGAAACGGGATAATAATCACCGCACCGGGATGGTTTACATACTCGATATCCATAACTTTACCATTGGGAAGTGTTAAGGTATCCCGCCTGACTTTTAAATACTTACCGTTATACATCAACCGGGATATCATAATTCTTTACTTTGCGATAACTATCGATCCGGTGACAGTCTTGCCGTTGATTACAAACTGGTAGATATATATACCGTTCTCCACAAATTCGCCGTTGGTATTCCTGCCGTCCCATATATCTATACTCTCTATCGTCCTCACCATACGGTTCTGAACATCAAATATCTTTACCCAACTCATTTCTTGCGTACTATCAGCCAAACTTAATGCTTGCCAGTAGTTGTGTATACCGTTGAAACACGCGAAGTCGTTTGAGCCGTCGCTATTAGGCGTGATAATCTTTTCTTTTGGTTTAAACTGTTCCGCATCAATGCTGCTTAGTGATGCTGAAGGGAATATACCGAATAACGAAAAATGGCTTACCTTTACCGTTAACGTATTCTTTGCAGTATTCACCACTCCGCCAACATACCGCCAGTCATTGCTGTCATGCCAGTACACCTGTAACCGTGTTTCATCTATGTCCGTACCGTCAACTATCCCATCATCATCTACGTCAAAGTACAACAAGGTTATATCCGCGGGTATTGTCAGTGTCTTCACATCAGTATCAATCTCGTATGCCGCTATAGGCAAGGATATTCCCGTGGTAATCAACTGGCTGCTCTTTACCGCTGGCACTGACGTTACTTCCTTCTGCATCATCCTTACATTAATATTACTGCTGCTCAACCCCGAAGGAAGTTTTACTTCTACTTCACCGTCTTCAGGATTACCATCCGCTATTACCACACGTCCGCCTGTGGGCAGGACCGTTTTTTCTATCAAACTGCGGTGTATCACTTCATGATACTGTCCTGACTTAGGGGAGACAGTTTCGTTTTCATCACCGTCATATGCAAAAATCTGGTACTTTATCAACGCTACTGTATTCACGATTTCATCTGCTGGAATGTCTACGTAATACATACTATCCACACCGATCATTGTGCGTTCTTCTTCCTCTGATTCCGTACCGTTGGTATACAACAGTTTGTATACTACCTTAGCTGTGTCAATAATAACATTGTCTTCAATACCAGCAGTAATTCTCAATTTTGTCCCTACAAGGCCGATGTAGCTGTACGGTGTATGTTCAACTGTCGGGCTTTCATTATCGGTTTTACCTACATATACCAACCCGATACTGTTCCATTTTATCTTTCCAGCCTCTACTGTCACAGTTATGTTTTTTGACTGATACCCTTTTGCATATGCAGCTATCTCGTACTCACCTTCCGTAAGAGAATAAAATCCGTATAAACCCTTTTTTTCCGTATCTGCTGACGAACTAGCGGTCAGCCCGGTATTAAGCGTCAGCTCTGCGTTACCGATGCGGTTTTCTGCGATATTACCATACCCTGTGGTTTCGTTGTACACATAACCAAGGATCCAGCCGGATGCTGCGTCCACTACTATCTCAACTTCTTCTTCTTCACACACATTACCGCAATCATCTTCCGCATATAAGAATGCTTTATACTTCCCGTCAGATACCACTTCGTTATTGTCATTACGCCCATCCCATGTTTCGCTTGTACGCCCCGCATTACGCCGGGAATTTGACGTTATTGTTTTCACAGTTGTCCCGGATTCATTTTTTACTGTCATCGTGATTTTCGCGGGTTCCGACAATGCATACATTATTATGGTAGAATCATACGCTCCATCGTTGTTTGGCGAGATCGCCGAGTTCGTTAACGTATACGAACTAATCTCGGGCGGGGTAATGTCTATCTCAACATCCACATCCCGCGGGCTCGACTCGTTACCTTCCGCATCAACCGCAGTTATACGCACATAATACTTACTACTGTCTATGATAAACTGGTTTGTATCGTCTATCCCAGCCCAGACTTCCGAATTTTTACCCAGGGGCCGCGATTGTTTATCAATTATTGTACGTACCACTGTATTGTCCTGGTCATACACTTTCATTGAAACCTTACCCGCAGGGCTTAGCGTATAGTATATCGTCACGGCATCCTTTAACCCATCATTATTCGGAGAGAACACCGGAGGTACTGCGGTTATTCCGGAGAGAGACACCCCGACTTTCTTACATGTAATACTTACCTGATTATTCCCGGTTTGGGTTACATTCCCAAGATTATCCACGGGCATCACTACATAGTAGTACACCCCGTTTTCTATTAAACCTGTCCCGGCATCTATGTACTCGGCTACACCGTTTTCCTCACCCGCGTTGATCTGTGTACCAATACTGGTTGATACTTCCGAACGGTATATCTTATACGAGCTTATCTGTCCTACGGTATCACGTGCGGAGGTCCAGCTGAGTTTTATATCACCCCCGCTTTCGAGTGCAGCGGTTAACGTTGTTATCGGCTGCGGGCCCGCGGTATCTATATAAAACGACCGCGGGGTGGACCAGTTACCTGTATTCCCTACCCCGTCTTTGGTACCTACACGCCAAAAATATGTCCCTTCAGTAAACGTATACGATGGTTCATATTTTGTGTTGACAATATCCGCTGTGGTAAGGTTTGGCACGTTTACTTCCGGCGATGTAAACCCGTATGCGTTGTCTACCTGCAGCATATACGTACATCCGGACGGATCGTTTACTGCGCTGCAGGTAAAGCTTACCTTGTTTACCGTAAATAATGTCGCGTTAGCAGGATATACCAGGTTAGGCACTAACGGCGGTATATTGTCGTACTTCAATGTAAATAATGTTACTGCTGCAGACCAGTTACCAGCGTTATCCCGCGTTTTTACACGCAGGTAATACGGTTTCTCCGCAGTTGCGGGTACTGCAAAATATTTTACCGGTGCTTGTTCCACTATTGTCTGGATATTACCCGGATCACCAACCGAGTTTGTACCCCAATACACAGTATAACCACTAACACCCGTCCCGGCATCACTCGCGCCGGTCCATTCAAAATACGGCCCGGCATCAACTTTCTGCCAGGTATCATTCGCTACCACCGTTGCTTTGGTATCGTTAGCCCAGGCTTGAATCCCCGTTGGATTCATTGGCGGTATAGTATCCGTTCCCGTTACATTCAACGCTACACTGCGTGCAGCGCTCCACGTACTGGTATTTCCCGCACCGTCTACCGCGCAAACACGCCAGTAATACGTACCGTTTGCCAAACCCGCGGTTGGCGAGTATGTCGATGCTGTCAATGCTGCCTGGTTTATTACTGGAGATGAAAAATCACTGTCATTATCCGCCTGAAGTTTGTATTTCACACCCGATGCATCTGTTACATCGGACCAATCAAATACCGGCACGCTTGTGTTTAAACTCGCGGCATTCGCCGGGGAAACAAGTGCCGGGACCGCCGGTGCCGTAGTATCCGCCGAACCAAGCGTATTTGTTGCAACAATAACTGTGGAGTACGACAATGTTTCCGGAGATACTGACTTATACGCATCAATACGGAAGTAATAAGCTGTACCGGATTTAAGGCTGCTGGCAGTATACGTAGTCCCTGTTGTTTTTGTTAGGTACCCTCCATGCGCTTCCATAACGGTAACATGATTTGCGCCATTACTGGTATTTCCGGCATTCGCACCAAATGAAACACCTAGTTTGGTACATTTAACATCCGCTGTAGCGCTTAGACGATACGCTCCGCCTGTGCGGTACGCGCGCCATCCATGCGGGTTGTGATACGCTCCGGCGGTATCGTACCATCGCGCATAAACGTTCTCGTATATTCTGTTATCCGCATCATAGAAACGAAAACTATACTTATGAATTTCCTGTGCCGGTGAAAGTGTTACCCATATAGAAGCCGCTGCAGCGTCAGAAATAGAAGCGTAGTTCGTATTCCCGCGATCACCGTCAGTAGCGTATGCCAACCCTGCCCATGTACCGCCATCACCAGTCGGCGTTTTTTTGTAACACTTATCCTCAAGCTCAGCTTTTGTCGAAGAACAATATATTGTGTACCCGCTAGCACCGGATACCGCTGTCCATGTAAGTTTTATCTGGCTGGGACTAACCGATGTAGCTATTAATCCTGCCGGTGTGGCGGGAATGCTTTGATCCGGCGACACTACGGCGTTGATATACTTCCATGCTGACGCGCCAACACTGTTTTTTGCCTGTACCGCGAAGTCAAACTTACCCGCGCCGTGGGTATGATACATCCCGGGCCATGTAATATCCGTTGCATTTGCGGTAGTAATATTATCCCAGTAGGTCCACGTCCCGCCGGACGGGCGGCGTCCAACTTTATACGCTGTGGCACCGGATACTGCTGACCACTTCATCACCGTTCCATAACCGGACTCATTGTAATCCACTGAAAAAGTTGATGGCGCGGCAGGAGCCGTCGCTGCGGTATACCCTCTCCCATAAATAACGCAAGAAACTGTGTTAAGGTTAGAATGCCCATTATTATACCCTGGCCAATCATAAATCGCGCCGGCACCGGAATAGTTCATATACCCGCTGTTTTTGTTGCCATACGGATCATTAAAAACAGCTGCACGGGATGAATCCGAATATCCGATAGTAGTAATATAATGCCCTGAACTGGTTAACATATTCAATAATACAAACGGCCGTTTTGCTTTTATCTCACTAACCAATTCAGCCCAAGTCGGGCTCCAGTCAGTCACAGACGTTGACAACTTATGGTTTTTTAAATAATCACGGATCCCGCCTTTTGTATCCGCCCAATTATTTTTTGTGATAAACCCATACCCGCCGTATGCGGTAACCCCATCCGGATCTTTAGACGCCCAACTGTAGGTAACCCCGTTAAACGTATATTTTTCGCATATATACCGCCCATAATGCGATGTATGCGAATACGGGCTCGAACATGTACAGTCCCAATAATTAACAATCTTGTAATACCCTATCACCATTATCGACGATGTTGCCCCGCATGCCCAGTTACCTGCGAACCAGTTTGGGGAGTCATACACCTGGTGAACATACGGTATCCCCGTCATTTTCTGGTATGCCAGATTCGCGGTCAGTACTGTTGAGTTATTAATTATTGGCTGGAATTCATCCTTAACGTTTCCGTCGATTAACGCCGTTTTTTTTTGAGTATCTAAAAGAAGTTCCTGTTTTTGCGTACCGATACTAACCTTCCCCGCACCAATAATACCGCTACCCTGCTGAATTACAGTATTGTAAGTAACTAGCGGTGCGGTATAAAACTTGCCGGTAAAATAATCTTTATACAAAACCTTCTTCCCATCAGGCGATACCGTGCAGTCACCCGCGAACTTTTCTTCCTCCGGTGAAACCTGCTGTTTCCCTGTACCGTTATACGCCGCCATCATAATCGCAGTTTTTGTCAGGACATAAGTATTAAAACTTTTTGTGGTATAAACAATAGACGCGCTGTCATTCAACCACCGCGGATTATCGCCGGTATCTATCTCATACGCATTACCCGTATCAAGAACAACAACCTTAATTTTTCCGTTGATAGTATTCATCAATAACTTAGTTCCATCAGGTGACCATACGGGCATAAAACATCCGGTTTCACCGTCAGTAACTTTTCTTAACCCGGATCCGTCAACATTCACCACCCATATTTGGTCATCCCGGTCATTAAACGCTACACGTTTTGCATCGGGTGAGATTGGGGTTACATTCGCGTATTCCGGGATTGCTATTTTATGTATTACTTGCAATTTGTCGTTCATCACAGTTATTTCGTTATCTACTGAAAACGCAATATCGCCGTTATCCGCAAATGATGGTATCCCGCAGATATGTACCGGCGCAGACAATGACCTGGATTTACCTGTATTGACATTATAGATGACAGGCACCTGAAGAAATTCGTCAGGTTTTGCTTCAATCAACAGTTTGAATCCCGCAAACATCCCGTCTTTTGACCAGTAATATTTATATCCGCTGCTCTTCCCTGCGCTTATCTGGTTCATAGTACCTGAATCAAAGTCGTAATAATACACCCCGTTATAATCACTACCGGCAAATAAGGATTTTTTGCTATCCGGCGAAAATACGGGATTATTGTAACCTGTAAGAAAATCAGGGTTACCATCAATTCCGGCAGTCGGTGCTGCACCGTCGATCTTTCCTCCACCGGCAAAAGATACTGCCAAAAAGCTTAGTATTAGAGCTATTGCCAACAAAACGTTTTTCATTTTAATACCTCATTTTATTAAAATATAAATACCTTACTTAAACCTTAGCAACCACTTTGCCATACTGCATACTTTATTAACACTTATTATATATGACTATGCAAAAGGTTAATAAGTTCCTTAAGATACATTACAATTATTTTTATGTTTATGTAAATAATATTACACTTTTAGTAGTTAAAAATATATTTATAGTTAATGTACGGGTTTGGGTATTCTAAAGTTCCAAATTGGCAACTTTGCGGGTTCGCCACCCATTTTTTCTATATCCCCAACAATTGCCGCCCATTTAGGTTCATCCAGCAAAACCTGCGGGGAAAACGGATTTGCCGCAAAATATATTACCTTACCCTTACCATAGTTGCGTACTATAATCCCCGGGTTTCCGTTATCCAACCGTGCAACAATTTTGGCGGTTGTATCTGTAACTGTAACCTTATTTACGAACTTAACCAATCCCTTATATCTTCCCCGTTGTAACCCAAGCACCGCATATTTCTCGCCTTTTTTTGCGCTTGAAAACACGGTATCATCCTCAAAAATGATTGAGTCCGTTTTATCTTCTCCTTCAAGTTTTATCCCCAATATTTTTTCGCGGTAATAATCCAGTGATTCGCCGTTTATATTCCAGCTAAACGCCCGGGGGTCTCCCGCCACTAACGTTCCTCCGTTAAGCACCCAGCTATCAATTTCTTTAACCACGCTTTCACGTTCATACTCACAAAACGGCGCGTATAAAACTTTATAATTAGACAACACGCCTTTTACCTGTTCAATTTGCTCATCACACACAAAGTTAAACCAGCACCCGTTTTTTTCGCCAAGTAACGAATATACAGTATAAATTTCATCCGCTAACAATGAGTACCCGGTTGTAAAATATGAATCTGCGGAGTACAGTATTGCCGTCCCGGTTTTTTCCGGGAGTTTAATTTTTCCCATGCTGGTATACACCTTGGCAATATGCAGCATCATCTTCCACCGTTCAGGATCAGTTATTGACGGGCAATCATTTGCGTAGTACTCAATCCCCATCGCACCCATCTTAATCGCCTGGCTGCACCATTCACGCATATCTTCATCCGTCGGGCGGTAACCATCATAAAAAAATGCCTGGACAATAGCCCATACGGGCTTACCCCCAACCATATCAGACAAAAACTTAGTCCCAAACCCGTGGTTAAACAACCCGCGGCCAGGTGTGCGGTTATGCTTTTTATCCGCTGATGTTGTGTAAGGATCACACGCAAACTCATCACCCGCGTCTGACATTTTATAAAAATTAAACGGGCTGAACCCGCCCATAAACCAGTAATCGCATGGCTGATACTTTTTTTGCGGTGCTATAGATTTCATAACATCATATGCACGTTTTTTTGCCTGGAAAAACTTTTCCGCTGCCCAGCGGTTATACGCCAGCCACATAAACGCAACATCTTTACTCGTTACTATCTCCGGATCGTCTATATATGGTATCCCGTATTTTCCGTAACCATAAACACTTTTTACTTCTTCCTCATACTTTTTCCAATTCTTACTTTTTACAGCAATACTTTTCTGCGGGATCCGTACCAGTGGTTCATCCATCCCGCGAAAACCCAGGATTGCGGGGTCACTTGAATACTTAACTGCATACGCTTTAAGTTCGTTTACCATAGCGTCTACATATAGAGGATCAATGATTGAAACCCTTTTTCTTCCGGTAGTACTCGGGAATACTACTTCCGCACCATTTTTTTCTGCTACGTTAACCAATGGCGATGATTCCAAAAATATTATACGCGGCCATTTTTTTAATGCTATAAATTCACTGCCTCCCGGGGTAATACCTTTTCGCGGGGCAAGAAACCCGGCGTTATACACTTCCTCCATAAAAGCTGTGACATACTTCTCAAGCTCAGTTTTATCCTGCAACTTTTCCTGTAAATACTTTGGCAGGTTGCTTATTCCAAGATCGTGATACCACGAATTAACTACGTATCCCGCGGTTGATGAAGAAATAAGTTCCTTAAAAACCTCTTTTTCCCGGGTAATAGTATACGGTGCAGCATTTTTTGCGGTGACAGGTTCACGTTTTACTATCCCGGCTTTTAAGTCAAGGATACCAAACCTATCCGGCTGATAAAACCCTCCTTCCGTAGCGGACCACGCGCTGTTCTCCAATAACTCCTTTTCTTCCCTGCAAAAGTTTAAGTCAAATTTTTCAATACTATCCCCGCCGATTTCTTTCAGCGGTAACTCTATCTCCGTAACCCAGTAATCGTCGTAGACCTTATTTCCTACAACAACATTCGTGGCGTTCCATTCCGCATTTTTTTCGAAACCCTTTGCGGATTCAACCACAATAATTTGTTCATCAAATACAGTACCCGTGGAGTTTATAACAAAATGAAATGTTGCTTCGCTTTGCGGTGAAACATAAAATTCTATACAATCATTATCCCACACACGTGCGTCCCGAGCCAACACATCGTTTTTTAACCATTTAGCGCGCGGGTCAAGGCATTTAAACAATATATACAATTTATCCTTACTTACAGCAACCCGTACTTCTGTTTGTTTCCGCGCAAGCGATACCCCGTCAACATTATAAAACCGGCCCAGCGGGTCAGCTGTCTGCCAGGCATAATCCTCGGGATCACCGTCGATAACCGGCGGTTTAACATTTTCGCTGATTACCGATATTTTTGAAACATTTGCACCAGCATCAATTTTTTCTGCGGAAGACACCCCGCACATAAGCAATACTATTGCCGCTGAAACCGCTAAAACCCGGTATATATTATTCACTGTGAACAACCATAAAATCTTTACGTTCCTGGTCAACAACATAAACTTTTTCACCTATCCTTTTCTTAACCCGAGCAACAACTGTATATTTACCTGTAACATCGGTTTGCGCAAAATTATAATCATACTTAAACCTGCATACCTGGTTGACATCAAGTTTAACCTTATCATCAATAAATTTAATCAGTTTTTTTCCATATACAACTTTTACTTCAACCCCAAACTCATACATCGTATTCCCTGTATTACGTAAATCACACCAGATATCCATAGGTTTGGTTATCACCTGGCTACCTTCGGGGTATATAATCAATACTTCCGCATTTGCTACGGGTACTGTTTCATCGCGTTTTGGCGGCTGTTGCAATAACTGCATCTGCGCTTGCGCGTTCAGGTCATTATACCCCGCAGGATTTGCACCCGCATTGGTATTACTGTTCTCCGGCTTTACAGCTTCTTCCTGTGAGGGATAAAGAGTTACACCGCCTTCAGTAACCGCTGACATCGTTGATTGATCAACCATTTCACGTAATAAATACTTTTTCTCGTCATAACTCAACCTTTTCCCGTACCTGTTATTCTTAAACCCTGACCAAGCTTCAACCCTTACTGTATACTGCCCAATACGGTTATTATCACTGGTGTTTAGATAATTAAATACTACAGTTTTTGCTTCATTTGTTTTTAGTTTAACATCCTGGCGTAATGACCATAGCATTACCGGTTCTTTTTCGTTTGTATAAAACACGCTTAAGGTTATGGGTATATTAATCTCAGTTTTTCGTGTATTAACCGCCTGGCACGCAACCCCTATTGCCTGTCCCAGCGACTGTTCAGGCGGTAAAGATACGATATCAACCTCAACCTTAGCAATCTTATGTTCACTCGACATAAAAGGTTTAAGGATAAGCGCTGCCAACAATACTCCAATTATTAAACCTACACACCCGCCACGGGTCATATAAAACCTATTATTTTACAACCACAACTTTCTTGCGGACCACAACTTTATCACTTGCATCCGTGCTGCTGCTAACCGTTACCACTGCAATATACACACCAGCAGAAACTTTCACACCGCCGGTATTCACGCAGGCCCATTGATAAACATACTTATTCCCGCTGGTGGAAATAAACCCGTCATCAATAGCAAAAACCTTTTCCCCTGCGATGTCATAGATTTCAAGTTTATCCTTGCGGTTAGTGTTCCCGCTGATAAACGAAATGCTTGCCATACCGTTATTGCACGGGTTAGGATAAATATGCACGGTATCTGATTTGACATCAATCGCAAACTCCAAGGTTAATACATTACTCCCGCCTTCCACAACTTTGACCTGCTGAGTTTCGTTATAACTCACACCGTTATACGCGCGGAGATTATACTTCCCGGGTAAGAGGTTCGGGATAACAAACGAACCATCACGGTCATCCACGGGTACTGTTACGACAAGCTTACCGCTGCGATAGAGTTCCACATACCCCACACCGTTATTCGGGACAAACAACGCGGTACGCACCGCCGGAATTGCGTAGTTTATACTATTCTTCCCGAACTTCGAAGCTGCCCGCGCTTGTGCCTGTACCCAAACTGTATCATTAACCTTATACCCCGCAAGCTGCCCGGTAATCGTTCCAAGCTGGTACTGTATCCCCAATGTGAAATCTATATTCTCATTCCCGCTGATAAGTTCACGGTATACAACCGACGCAGTCTCGCCTGCCCAGTAGGTTACTATTATCATATACGTAGTTCCCGGAGTTAACCCGTTAAGGATATACGTCCCGTCGGTATACGTCCCGACAGTGCGTTTGACTATATTATCAATCTTTGCTTCAACAATTATACCGGTCAACGGGGTACCATCCGCCTGGGTAACCTTCCCGCTGATCGTATCAGGTGATACCCGCGGATACGTACTCCCGGCGTTTACCAGCACGCTTTCGTTTCCTTCACCATCAACCGTTGCTACTTTATAATAATACGTCACTCCATTAACTAATCCAGTATCCAACAACGTGGGTAGGTCGGTCCACTGGACAAATGTAACACTCTCCGCATCAACGCTGCTGCGATAGACTCTATACCCAGCTACGCCGTTACCTTTATCCACTGACCAGTTGATGTACACCGCATGGTCGTCCGGTGTAACCGCAACATCTTTCGGGTTAAGTATAACCCGTACATCATCGAATACCGCGCGGGTATTCTCTGTGAATAAACCCACAAACCCCTGGGCATACGCTGTATTACTACTTGCCGAGAACACATACGCATAGTTTATCCCGTCGGTAGAAACATACGCGGTTTTTACCGCACCGTCACAACTTACCTTCAACCATACCCAGCTGCTGGGGTTAATTGTATAATAGTACGTTGACGCGAGCTCAACGTTTTTCATGGTCAGCAATACAAGTTTTGCTGTAACGCTGTCCATACTAATAACATACTTATACCCGTTCTCCGGATCTGCCATCCTGAACGCCAACCCTGCGGTTGTACCTTCTTCAATCCTAACTTTCGCCTGATAACTAATATTTGTATAGCTTTTATTAGCTATAAAACTCAAACCCGTTACTGAAGTAACGAGATGCGCGTAATTACCATTAACCGCATCAACAGACCAGTATCCTTCCTGAGGCTGCCATAACGTGTTAGACCGGTCAATATCCGAGAACTTATCGGATAAACACCCGCCGGCTATAACGTCCTTGATATACCCCACAACTCCGGAAGACATACTGCTGATATGATCAGTATAGTCGTACGCGTAGACGTTGTAGTAATACGACGCGCCGTATTCAAGTTGAGTATCAATATACGCGTTTTGAGTACCATCAACCGATGTTAAGATCGCGCTATCCCTACCCGTAGAATCCCCGCGGTAAACTCTATACTCTTTGATATCCGGTTCAGTATTCGGTTTCCAGGAGAGATAGAATTTTTTCCCCTGTAACGACGATATCCTGAGATTAACCGGCGCAGCGGGAACAACATCCTGTGCCGCGCAATTAACTATATTGGATATTAATCCCGTATTCCCAAGTTCATCCGCGGTAAAGATTGCAAAGAAGTACGTTACCGACGGTATTAACCCGGTTACTTTGTATTCCAGTAGTATCCCAGCCGGTACGTTCATTGTTGATACAACAATATCCGCGGTGGTATACACAAATTCTCCGGGAATACTTATAGTTGAATATTCTATATAATACTTTGCCCCGGCCTTTAACTCACCCTGGTTACCGTCATCACCAACTGATGTCCAGGTTAGTATGACATTACCATCCAGTGCGTTCGGTACAGCAGATAATGTCGTTACCGCCGCGGGTGATATCGTATCAAACAACGGTACCGCTGCTGTTGATACACCGGAAGAATAGTTGTTCACATTGTCATACGAGTACAGGGTGTAATACTGTGTCACCCCAGAGAATAGAGGTTGATGCACAAACTCACCTTGTGTTGAGGAACTCGTGTGTATAAGCGCTGACGCCACGCCTTGTGTTGTTATATACCCAACCGTACTTGCATAAACAGAGGTGTACACAAAATCTTTATCCCCCGGATTTGTCCAGGTTAATGTTACTTTACTATCACCCGCTAAAACTGAGGTTAGGATAACATTACTAGTCGGCGTGATATCTTGTTGTGACACCGCAGATGTTTGTATACCTGACATCAAGCCGGTATCGAGGCCTGAAACATTTCCTTTATCATCGACAGATGCGATACCGAAGTAGTACACCGTATTGTTCTCAAGCCCGGTAATTGTCACGGCTTCCGTTATCCCGGGTTGCATCGGTGCTGCTGATATAACAACTTGTGTAGAATTTGTTAGTGTCCACCAGATATTACCGTTGTTTCCCACTGTTGCCTTGCTCAATGTGTTGTATCTAATCACATAAGAAATAACTCTTCCTCCAACCGTTCCGTCTTCCGTAGGAGATGTCCACATAAGGCTTATCATTCCATCCGTCGTACCGGTCAATGCTGAGATAACTCCCACCTCCGTAGGCGGGGTTACATCGTGCTGCGCATAGGTTGACGCTATGTTTGATGCTGCACCGTAATTATTGTTTTCATCTATCGTCCATAAAACGAAGTGGTACGTTGTATCCGGTATTAATCCTGTGAACACGTATGACTGTGAAGAATTAACCGCAACATTTTTCGCGGTAATACTGGTATTCCCTACCTTCAACGCGTTCCACGTGGTGGAATAATCCGTACTTACCTGTATTACGAACGTTCCGGTATCAAGATTGTTTGTATACCCGTCATCACCCGGTGCGGTCCAGTATAATACTATTTTCCCTTCAGTACTTCCCGGTAATGCGGTGATACCCGCTGCCGCTGGGGCGGTAGTATCCTGTGCTTTAATAGTGATAAACGTAACTGGTGCTGAGTATTGTGTCGATACGGACTGCCCGTTCTCCGCTTTTACTCTAACGTAATACGTTGTGTTTTCAATCAACCCGGTAACTGTTATTGACGATAATTGTGTAGACAAACTATTTACGTTTGTTGAGAACGCAATATTTGTCGAGAGTTCAACTTTATACCCTGTATTAATCGGGTTACTATTTGTGTTCCAGTTAATACCTACACTGGCAACATTAACTTCGTAGGCGTTGAGGCTAGACGGCGTATTTGCAAACGTATACATCGCTGTACCAGTCCCTATCGCCACGGTTTCACCTAAAGTGTTATAAGCATACACGTACCGTATATACATTGTATTAACAGATAACCCTGTCTCCGGCCACGACGTTGTGTTTGCCGGTAATGATGTAACAACATTACCGATTGTATCCTTCACACGATACCCGGTTTCGTTAGTTGCATTATCTGCCCAGTTCCAATTAATAGAATCCGGTGCGGTAGCTGTTCCGTTAAAGGATGTTGGCACCGCCGGTGTTCCTGTCGGTAATGTGCGGGTAGAAACTGTAGTGTCATACCCGCTGTCGATACTATCACCGTTCCGCGAATATACACGGAAATAATATGTCGTATCCGCTGATATACTATTAACAAATATGTTTGTCGAGGTAGTCGTGCTGGTGTTCACACTGTCAAACCCCGGTGTTTGTGAAACGTCAATCCTATATTCTGTAGTTCCGGGATTACCATTCGCTGACCATGACAGCAACACCTGTGACGACGTAACATTTGCGATCGTTGTACCGGTTGGGACATAGGTTAATGTATACGCACTGGAAGTTGAGGATGCATTTGAACCGCTTACATTGTACGCTTCAACATACCGTGTTACTTGCGTATTAACCTCAAGCCCGGTTTCT
Organism: Elusimicrobiota bacterium; assembly: GCA_041658405.1. Lineage (NCBI taxonomy): Bacteria > Pseudomonadati > Elusimicrobiota > Elusimicrobiota bacterium. Next base: position 13,611 of record JBBAAG010000025.1, on the reverse strand, counting down.
GTCCAGGTAAGAGTGTCGGCAGGTAGAGTCATAAGAACTCCGCCGGTGGAAGACTTCACGCGATACCCGGTTTCGTTTGTAACACCCGCCCATCCCCAGGTAAGGCTTGTCTGTGTGCGGGATGTCGCCATAATAAATGCCGGTGCTGACGGTGCACCCGGATTCGTTGTGGTTGACACCGTAGAACTATATCCTGTATCAACACTATCTCCGTTTCTTGCATATACGCGGAGATAATATGTTGTTAACGCGGTTAATCCGGAATTAATATCCAACGATAAGCCGGTTTGCCCGGCGCTTGTAAATACACCACTAACAAAACTTGGATCATTAGAACAATTAACGTAGTACATTGTTCCCGACGGGTTACTATTGGATGTCCACTGAACATTAATTGATCCTGAAGATACGTTAAGGACTGTTAACCCAGCCGGTATGCTTGCTTGCGTATAAACCGTTGTTGATATTGACGTGTTATAACCATATGTGTTATACGCTCTGACATACACAGTAGTTGAAGTGTTTACCCCAAGCCCTGGGATATCTTGTTGTGTAGCGCTAACCGTTGCTAATTCACTGTTATCCGCTGTACTGTATACTTTATACCCGAACGCATTTGATACACTTGTCCATGTAATTCTTACGATACTATTATCTACCGCTGCCACCGATAATATCACCGGTGCATTTGGTTTATCCGCATCCGTGCGCGTGCTCACTGACGTATCGTATCCGCTGTTTATACCCTCATTGTTCTGCGATAAGACTCTTAAGTAGTACGTCGTCAGCGGTGTGATCCCGCTTGTTATGCTCAACATTGTATTACTTGTATACGCTTCTGTACTGGTGGTTACAAAGCCTGCGTCCGTGCCCCAGTTAACGTAATACTTAGTCCCTGCGGGGTTACTGTTTGCCGTCCACGTTACATTGATTGAACCCGAGCTTACTTGTACTGTTGTACTCGCGGGAACATTCGATAGCGTATACTTCGATACCGTTGCGCTTGCACTGCTGCCGCTGGCATTATAACTTTCCACGTATACGCTGGTGCTTGTGTTTATCCCGATGCCCGTAAGGTCAGCCGTTATTACGTCCGCTCCTAATGTTGCTAATACGTTATTATCCGCTGCGCTCTTTATACGGTATCCCTGTTCATTCGCTGCGTTCGTCCAGGTTACTCTTACGCTTGTCGGAGTTAATGCGCCCATGCTAACGGGATCCGCGCTTGAGGGTTTCCCGGGGGTCGTTGTCGTGCTTACCACGCTGTCATACCCGCAGAAGATACTGTCGCCGTTGCGCGACTGTACTCTCACGTAGTACGGTGTCAGTGCTGAAAGGCCGGTGAATGAATAACTCGAGACCGATACCCACCCGCTGTTGCTTACATTAGCTGTGATCCCGCTGTCTGTCGCAAGTTCTGCTTTGTATTCCGTTGCCGCAGGGTTACTGCTGGTGCCCCAGCTTATGTCTACGGTCTCTGAACTTACATTCTTTACGTACGTACCCGTCGGCTGGTTCGCGTAGGTGTAGGCATTCTTGCTTACACACGATGTACTCCCTGTGATGTTATACGCTTCTACATACACGCTCGTTGAGACATTTATTCCTATACCTGTCTGTACGTAATATGTTGTGTCTGCTGCTAAGCTCGATAGGACATTGTTATCCGCTGCGCTTCTGACTTTGTATCCATCTTCCTGCGTGCTTACGCTGTTTACATCCGCCCAGGTCCAGTTAATACTGTTGTTGCTTACTGCCGTACCGGTTAATGTTACTGCGCTGGGTACCCCGGGCATTGTTGTTGTGCTTACCGTAGAATCATACGCTGTGATTACGCCCTGTGTATTGTACGCCACTACCTTATAATAGTATACCGTTGCAGGGGATAATGCTGTGTCTGTATAACTCAATGCCGTATAGCCGTCACTGAACTGTTTAAGCGTTGTTGAGCTCGCGAAGTTGTCCATTGACCGCGCTATGCCGTAGACTGTCCCTGCGGGGTTACTGTTGGCGGACCATGATACCACTGCTGTGTTTGACGTGCAGGTTACCATCGCGCTGCTGGTAGGAGCTGATGCGTGGGTATATCCTGTCACCGCACTTACTGCGCTTGCACCGTAACTGTTATAACTCTCGACATATACATTTGTCGAGGTGTTCACTCCCAAGCCTGTTACGTCGTATTGTACCGTACCGGCTGATACTGTTCCTATTACCGCATTGGTTTCATTACTCTTTACCTTATACCCGAATGTGTTTGCCACACCTGTCCATGTGTATCTCACACTCGCGGTGTCTATCGTCTGTGCTGTTAAGGCACTTACTGCAGCGGGTTTATCCGCATCCGTCATTGTACTCTTTATAGTGTCATATCCTGTATATTTATTGTCGTTGTTACGGGCTAATACTCTTATATAGTAACTCGTAAGCGGCGTGATCCCTGTTATTAAATTCTGTGTTGTATTGTTCGTGTACGCCTCCGTACTCGTCGTCACCATCGTCTCGTCCGTACCCCAGTTTACATAATACTTCGTGCTCGCAGGGTTTTCGTTTGCGGACCATGTTACTACTACTGACCCGGATGTTACCTGCACTGCAGTGTTAGACGGTTTATTCGCTAAAGTAAATACAAAAGCATTCCCGCTGCTAGTGGTCCCTGCATCATTATATGCTGACACATAAACGTTGGTACTAATATTCGCGCTAAGATTTTCCTGAATATAATACGTTGTATTCACCGGTAATTCTTTTAATATCACATTATCATAGTACGACTTCACGCGGTACCCGGTTTCATTATTAGCATTATCTTTCCATGACCAGTTAATTGAATACGTAGAAACCGCAACCCCTGTGAATTCCGACGGTGCTGAAGGAGGTATTTCACCATCTACTGTAGTAGTTGTGACAACGCTGTCATACGCAGTGATAACGTTATCATTGTTATACGCACAAACTTTAAACCAATACTGTGTCAACGGCGCAAGGTTTTTTACCTGATACGACGTGCTTGTATACCCTGAAGTACTATCAAGCAATGACGCGGAGTTTGACCCAAAATTGTCGTTTGAAACCAATAACCCGTACTTCGTCCCCGCGGGGTTACCGTTAGCTTCCCACGTAAGTTCTGTAGTATCCGAACTTGTTGCCACAAAATATGTACCCGTTGGCTGCTTCGCTGAACTATACGCGCCATTCGTTAATGATGATACGCCGATAGGGTTATACGCTTCTACGGATACTGAAGTACTGGTATTAACCCCGAGCCCGGTCTGCTTCCACCAGGTAGTATTCCCCGCGAGTTCTGCCATAACATTACCGTTGGTATCCTTGATACGGTAATACTTTTCATCATTCGATGTATCCGCCCAACCCCAGGTGATCGACGAGGTATACACTTCATTCGCTATTAACGCACCTGGTACTGTTGGGGTGGACCAGAAGACTACATTGTTAGGATCGTACTCATACGCCGGCCCGGGCTTATCCCCCGCTGCGTTTTTCACTAACACATACCCCGGCCATACGAGGTTCGCAACTGAAACGTTTGTCGTTACACTCGCATCAAAACTGAGGTTGTTAAACACATACTGTGTTGTCCCGGAATGAACAACATTAACACCGATACCATCAACTGCTGCGCTTACAAACTGTACGTTGTCAAATGCCTTGACATACGCGCTATCGTTCAGCTGTACACCATCTTTCCCAAGATGTTTAATGACCAAACCGTTAACGTTTACCGTCCCGCCGTTTACTATAAACGAATAATTCCCGCTGCCAAATGAGTCAATAGTATCAAGTACGGAATTAGATTTTATTACCCCGCCGGGTTTCACTTCTAACTTATCCTGTAGTTTTACAACACCGCCGGCTGTATCTGTGAAGTCGAGCACACCGCTATCCTGTATACTAACCTGCCCTAATGCTGTGAATGTCCCGCTACGGATATCGAACGAGCCATAAATTTCGCTGTTATTATTCACAATCAGCCCGCTGTTAAACCCGCTACCATAAAGTGATACCGTTGCGCCGGGTTCTACTATAAACACATTAGCTGTATAATTATCACGTAAACTTGCGGTACTCTTTAACCTCAATACATTAAACGTCCCGGAACTAGGAGACACCTGCCCGTAAACCGTTACCGTAGAACCGGTAGTTACAAACGGGAATGCGGCAGCGTTCTCTAAATCCAATGAACCTTTAATTGTTATATTGCGGTTACTGATATCCAAAGTCCCGCCGTAGTTGGTTAATGACCCATCGAATACGGTATCCCGCGCAAAGGTTGTGGTATACCCTGCTGCGGTCTTATTTACATACAGATGATCTATTGTATTATCATCCCGCATATCTATAACCGTATTCTTACTCCCACCAATATAAACCGTCGCCCAGTTGCCGTGGTTCAATACTCCGGGTGATGTTACTGTTATATTGCCGTTAACAGTAAACCAAACCGACCAAAAATTAAATACACCTGTTTTTATAGTCAAATTATTCAGTATAGTTTGGGCAGAATTAATTGTTACCGTACTCCCGTTAACTTTATTTATCTCGAGGTCATACACGTTATGTAACGCACTGGACACTATCGACTGCGCGTTGGTACCGTCAATAACCCATTTACTATTCACCGCATTATCGTCGAGGAACATATAATCACGGTTTGCATTCCCGCGGAAGTATACAGTAGAATTCGATGTCTGGAGTTCACCCGCACCGCCTAGGCCGGAGATATTACCCATTAAGAACAAATTACCATTGATAAATATTGTTGCGTTATTGAACGAGGTAATATTACTCCCCACGCTATGCACGGTAAGGCTGTAGAACGTTGTTTCCTGTAACAACTCATTCGCTTGTGATACGCTGCCATTTATGAAACATACCGTACTGGTCTTAGCATCAAATTTCCCGGTGTAATACTTCATTGCACCTTTTATCACTATACTGCTTGCATTGACCACAAAATTACTGCCCGTCTGACCGGATAGGGTTAAGTTTTTGTTGACCACGAGATGGCTCGTAACATCAATAACTTCGTTATAACTACCTATGACATTGAAACTACCTATCTCGATAGAATACGGCAAGTCCCAGGTACACGCTTTTGTCGGATTCAAAGATCCTATGATAACATTATCCCCGGAACTCGGTAGTACGTCGTATGTCCAGTTTTGCGGGTTTGACGCTAAATTATCCGCACCGCCGCCGTCCCATTCGTGGACATTGATATTTACATTTACTGCTCTCGTAGATGACCATTGACTAAAATTATTCGCATTATCTTTCACACGAAGACGCCAATAATAGACATTTTCTCCTAAAACCAAATTAGCTTGCGATATAACTGGAGAAGAACTAAAATTAATGGTATTGAAATAGATATCCGTAGAAACCTGTAATTCATAGTATGATATTCCTGTTTCTGAATCAATCGAATCATCCCAATTGAAAGACACAACAGCCTGATTTGTGGTAGCCGAATTTAAAGGACTTTCCATAATTGGTGTACTAGGCGAAGTGACATCTCCCATAGAAAAACGTACAACACGACTATCATTATTTGAACTTCCTACTACATATAGATAAGGAAATACTCCTATTGAACACCCTGAAACGCCATCGGAATATCCAGAATTATAAGTTGCAGAAGAAAATACTTGAGATAGGGAAGAGTTATATTTAATAGCAAAATAATCATAATTAGCGTGCCCAACTGTAAATACATTTCCTTTTTCATCTACATCTATTGATGATCCACCATCAACATTTCCACTATCATAAGTAGTTGAAGAAACCAATGTTAGATTGTTGCTATATTTAATAGTGAAGAAATTATTACTACTCGTACCTATTACATACACGTTCCCGGAATCATCTGTATCAGCATCTCCCATCGTATAATCATCAATCCCACTGTTATAAACAACTGATGATTTAAATACTAGATTAGCGTCGTATTTCACTGTTAAGCAATCCCAATTAGCACCATTATATGAATTACCTGTAACAAATACGTTTTCATTATTATCTATTGCCATACCATACGCAGCATCATTGGCTATGTAATGGAAATTAGACGAAGATTTAAATACTAGATTAGCGTCATACTTTACTGTAACATAGTTGTGATTAGCAGATTGTAAAGTATATCCTGTAACATACAAGTTGTTATTATTAGACACCTGCAAATCTAGAATTTCACTACCTTGAACAAAAACTGTTGAAGATATAAAAACTAAGACCGGACTATATTTAAGTACTAGGAAGTCTCCATTTTCCCCAGCATTAATAGACCCTCCAATATAAATATTTCCTTGCTGGTCTCTTGCAATATTTCCAGCATAATCACTTTGTCCACCATTAAAACTTGTGGATGCAACCACTACTCCATCAGAGTCGTACTTTATTGTCATAATATCCGTACCAGTAATACCTCTTGAAGAATTTATAACAACATATACAAATGGTCCACCTATGGCAGTTGTATCTATAACAACTCCATATCCATTATCAATTGACCCTGCATCAAACACAACACCACCTGGCTGAGAAAAACTGCCAGTAAATCCTGCTCCAATTCGTATCCAAACCGTTGCGCCATTAGAAAGCGGCGACCAGTTTGATACTTCATCTGCTGTCCATATACGGAAATAATATGTAGCACTCTTAGTCAACAATCCAGCAATTGTTGTATTTACCAATGTTCCAGGATTAACATTTGACGTTGATAATTCAACCTGCGCATTAGTTGTTGACCAATTAATATTCTGCCAGTTTGTCCAAGTAGAATACTGTATTATATATCTCGAGCCAACAGGTAACATGTTAGAGTTGTTATCGTCACCTGATGCAGTCCATGTTAACCGTGCAACAGCTTCTTCAGTAGATGTTGCTGATAGGTTTAGTGTTGCCGCGGGCGCGATGTTATCTATTGTCAGTGTTGATAACATTACGTCATATTTTGATGCAATACCGTCTCCATTAAAAGCGTTTATTTTATACCAACATGTAGTTCCCGGAGTTATTGCGCTGATATCATCAACATACATTATATTTGTATAATTAGTTCCAAAATCTACTACGGTAGTTGTACTGATAAAATTGTCGGTAGACCGGATGACTCCAAAGCGTGTATTTGATGGGTTATAGTTAGCACCCCATCCGATAGATATTTGATAACTAGTCACGCTCAACACATAACTACCGGTAGTCGGGTTAGCAAGCGTATATGTAGTCGTAGCCGACGATGTTGCTACTCCACCAGCATTAACTGCCGCGACGTACATTTGGTACGATGTGTTGGGTGTAAGGTTGATTGTTGTATATGATCCTGTCTCACCGATACTTGCTACTGGACTAATAGTATTTGTGTCCGCTATCAAACTGTACGACGTTGACGTGCACGAATAAATCCTGAACCCAAGCTCGTTTGAAGCATTGTCCGTCCAACTCCATGTGATAGACGATATGCCGATATCGCTCATGTTTGCTCTAAATGCTGTGGGGACCTGTAATTTACCTTTGGTATTTCCTCCCATTGGAACAGAAATAACAGGGGTTGGTAAATTAGCAATTCTTAAATCACTAGATGAGTAACTGTTGTACGAAATATTTAGTATTCCATTTGCGTCTATTAAAATAGAAGCACCCCAACCCACATTATCTAGGGAATCAATAGTTTGTGTACTCCACGCTACACCGTCCCATTTTGCATATTTTAAATCATACTGCGATCCCATGTATACCATATGAATATTACTGTTGCCATCCAACACAATAGACGGATACCACCCCGAATCATTTACGCTTTGTATATTCCACGAACTACTTTTTGTTGCGTGTTTAAATGTCGTCATAGTGGAATCTAGATAAACAATATGTGGTTTGTTTTCACTATCTACCACCATTGTATTCCACCATCCAACATTTCCAACAGATTCAACAGTTTCCAAGTCCCAAGTTGTGCCATTCCATCTTGCATAACGCAAATCAGAATTGTCCACCCCACTACTTTGATCGCGATATGAAATACATGGATTTCCATAAGAATCCAGTGCTATAGATGTGTTATAACCCGTATCTGTAGCAGAATCAACTGTTTGAGTGCTCCAGCAAATCCCATTGAATTTTGCATAAGCTAATTTTCCGTTTGAATAATATGAAATATGAACGTTATTTAAATTATCAAGAATTATACTTGTATAATATCCAATGTTTGAGCCAGAATGTATTGTTGTTGTACTCCATTTAGAACCATCCCATTCTGCATATTTCAAGCCACCGCTGTCATTATTTGTATATGAAATATGAGGTTTACTCATATTATCAAGCGCTATTGAATTATACTGGCCAACATCACCTTCTGAATCAATAGAAACAGGAGTCCCCCATGTTGTTCCCGTCTTTTTAATATACTTAAGTCCTGTACTACTCAAATCGTAATAAGAAAGATGAATATTTCCATACATATCTATTGTCATTGAGGTCGGTGAACCAACTTCTGTATTGCTTCCATCAATAATTTCATATGCAAACGGCGAATTGTACGCTGTCGAGGTTTGTGATAACGGTGAATAATTTCCCGCTTCGTCTTTTGCCCATACTTTGAAATAATACGTTTCGTTATACGCCGGACTGATGTTCGTAGACACTGCTACACCGGGTGCAACGCCTGACGTCGATATTGTTACCTGCGCGGAGTTTACGTTCCACATCAACGTAGCAATGTCGCCTGACGAATACTGTATTTTGTATTCGCTGCCATTTGCTAAAGTGTTGTTAGACCCGTCATCACCCGGGGTGATCCACGAAAGAGTTATAGTATTCACTACCCCGCTTTGCCAGCCAACTATACCGGTAACAACTCCCGGTACAGTCATATCGTTGTACGTAAACGTACTACCTACAACCGCGGATTCTTCATTACCTGCACCGTCCACTGCGTGTGTCAACACCCAGTACGACGCGCCTAATATCAAATCGTTTGTTGTAATCGCGTTGAATGACCACTCATTTTTCCCCGTTGCGGTATTAAACGTAATATTTGATTGGTTAAACGCCCCACCGCCGCTCCAGTACATCATAGTTTTATTATTCCGCACCGCTATTTTTATCGATGAAAGTTTCATCGTATCCGCTGCGGTACCGTTTATCGACGATAATGTGTCAATCACAGCACCGTTTACTGGCGATGTTACCGCCGAAGTTGGGGCTGATATGTCATAAACAAACGAAGATTTGATGATATCCCAACCCGTAGAGTTCGGCAATTGGTCCGTTGCGTTTACCGTTATATAATAAGTATTCCCGTCATTAAGGTTCGCGAATAACGCACCTGCATAACTCCAGTACGTTGACCCTGAGGACAACGTTGTCATTGTTGCAACCGCCACGCCCCATGTACCATCCTGATCACGCCAGTATAACCCATCAGCTAACCGTTTTATCTGTAAATGCACACTGCTTATACTGCTGATAGTTTCACTGACTGTTCCATAGATAGCGGTTATCGTTGATACCTGCGCATACGCCGCCGGGCTTTGGATAGTAACCGTTGGCGCAGAAATATCGTAGGTAAACGTTTTTGTGGAATACGTTGTAGAATAATTCCCGGATGCATCCTTCGCACGCATGTCCGTGACATACGCCACTCCGTCGGTCCATATGGAACTTAATCCGGTCAACTTATAAGTTCCTTCAACGTCAGTAGCGATATTCCATGAACTCGTGACAACGTTGAACCCGGTACCGTCAAAATAATAATTATCACTCTGTCTCCGTATCCTGAATTCAGCTTGAACTACAGTATTACCTTCGGGATCACTCACCGTGCCATTAACTTCATCTACATAATTGTAATAAGCATTATAAGGATACCCCATGGTTACCACCGGGCCGGCAATATCGAACTTAAACGTAACCGATGATATGCCGGTAGTGAATACTGTTTGAGCGTTCCCCGCGGTGTCTAACGCTTTAGACACTATGGTATAAAATTTTCCATTTTCCCAAGCAGGTACTGACGTAAACGACCAATTTCCCAGCCCACCTGAAACACCGGCGAACGTTTCATCAGTAACCCAATTACTTGTATCACGATTCCAATAATATCCGTCCAACGCGCGGCGAACACTTACCTGCACAGTGCTTATCAAAACATCATCGCTGCCTGTCCCGTTGATTGTTGTTAAGGACGCTACAAAACTGTTATGCACAACATTTGTTAGTGCGCTTACGGGCGCTGTGGTATCAATGTACAAAGTATAACTCGACGGTACACTGCTTTCGTTGTAATACGCATCAAACGCTTTTACGGTCCAATAATACGTATTCTGCTGTATCCCGCTGATAGTTGCGCTTGACACTGCAGTATCGTTGGAGTAGTGTATTACCTTGAACCCGCTGTCCGTAGAAAGCACGAGAGAATACAGCATAACCCCGCTGCCGCCCGTATCCGACGAGTCTGACCAGTCGAATACTACGGACTGGTTGTTGGTATAATAGGGATTCACAGGAGAAGTTAATGAAACCTGTGCCGGCGGAGTGTTATCCACCGTCCGGGTGTCTTTCTCAATACTGTACGCCGTGACAATACCATCTTCATTCTTCGCCTGTACACGGAAGTAGTAGGTTGTATATCCGTTGAGTCCGGCGATTATTGTCGAGGTAACGACTTCCCATGAAGTGAACGTTTCACCGGAGAACCCGCTGTTATCCGCGTAGGACACGCGGTACTTGGTAGTTGCTACCGCATTACCGTTGTTGTTCCACTGTAAGCTAGCAGTGGCGGACGATACGTAGTTAACCGTAAGGTTAGAAGGTACTGCTGCGTATGTCCACGCAACCGCCGCGGATGATGTCACTACCCCGCCATTATTCACCGCTGCGACGTACATCTGGTACGAGGTACTGGGCAACAGGTTCTGTATTGTATATGACGTTCCATCAACACCAATGTTATTAGTAGACGCTACCATAACATACGGCGATTGAGTAGTAGAATATATTCTGTAGCCCAGCTCGTTTGACGCGTTGTCCGTCCATCTCCACGTAACTGACGATACACCGATATCACCGGGGGTTGTCCTAAACGCAGTTGGCGCCTGGACTTTACCCCGTGCGTTTCCGCCCATAGGAGCGGATAACCCAGCGCCGGGCCATTTCGTATACTTCAAACTACCTTTTGTTAAGTCAGAATACACTATTTGCGGATTACCATTAACATCCACCGCTATCGACGTATTGATTCCGGTATTGCCGTTAGAATCAACTGTATGTGTTGACCACATTGTTCCGGTCCACCGCGCGTATTTAAGATCCTGCTGCCCATCATCGTAATAAGCAACCTGGGGATTACCTGTGCCGTCCATAGTAATAGACGTATAACTGCCAACTGACCCGCCAATATCTACTGTCTGTGTTGACCATACAACTCCGGTCCATTTCGCATATTTTACCGCTGCGGTTCCTGCACTATAATACGAAATTGCGGGATTTCCATTACCGTCTATTGCGATAGACGTTTCGGTTCCCACTGGACCTTCTGTATCCACTGACTGAATAGTCCATGACGCACCGTTCCACTTTGCGTATTTAAGGTCAAAATTTGTGGTATCACTATAAGCTATATGCGGGTTACCATTTCCGTCAACCGCAATAGCTAAGTCGTCACCAACCGTACCCACAGAATCTACTGTCTGTGTTGACCATGAAGTACCAGTCCATCTGGCATATTTAAGATCTTCGTTTGTTGTATCATGATACGCTATATGCGGATTATCGTTACCATCAATTGCAATAGATGTGTATTCCCCTACCGACCCATCAGAATCTACTGTTTGAACTGACCATGTACTGCCGGTCCACCGCGCATATTTTAAGTTTGCAGGTGCTCCGCCTTCCCAGTACGAAATATGTGCGTTACCGTTACCGTCCAAGGTAAGTGATGCATTTATTCCAACGTAACCAGGCGAATCTATCGTCTGGATTGCCCATGCACTGCCGGTCCAGCTGGCATACTTCAAGTCGTAAGTTCCGTTACTATAATACGCAATATGCGAATTTCCGTTTTTATCTATAACAGCTGACGCATAATTTCCTGAACCAATGCCGGTAACTTCAACTGTTTGAGTATTAAACGGTGAATTATGTACTGTCGCGTGTTCTGACAACACCGACCAGTTCCCCGCCTCGTCTTTTGCCCATACCTTGAAATAATACGTTTCGTTATACGCCGGACTGACATTAGTTGATACCATCACTCCCGGTGCAACTCCCGACGTTGAGATTGTCACCTGTGCAGAGTCCATGTTCCATGTAAGCGTAGCAATATCGCCCGAGGAATACTGTATTTTGTATTGACTGCTACTAGGCAATGTATTGATATAACCATCATCTCCAGGAGTTACCCATGAAAGCGTTATCGTATTTGCAACACCGCTCTGCCAGCCTGCTATCCCTGTCACTACTCCCGGTATAGTCATATCGTTGTACGTAAACGTACTACCGATAACTCCAGTTTCCCAGTTTCCGGTATTATCCAGCGTTTTCGCGTGTATCCAGTATGTATGAGCTTGAACAATATTGCTGCTTTTCACAGCGGAATATGTCCAATCATTCTTCCCAGCTGCATCGAAATACGCAATACTTCCCTGGTCAAACGAAGATACTCCGTCCCAGTACAGTCCCGTAGTAGTATCACGTACCGCAATTCTAACTAGGTTAACACCAAACATATCAAACGAAGTACCTGATATTGTATTCAGATTTTCTACTGTTGCTCCGTTTCCAGGGAACGTTACTACTGAAGTTGGTGATGATACATCATAGGTAACCGTAGTCATCAAAACACCCCATACGCTAGCATTCGCCAAATTGTCCGCAGCTGATACTGATATATAGTACGTAACTCCGTCTGACAAATTGTTGTACAAACTAACTCCGCTGGTATAACTCCAATACGACGCGCCGGAGGACAACGTTGCTGATGAAACAGTTTCTCCACCCCACGAAGTACCGGTCCAGTACTCTCCGCTACTCCTTCTGATTTTAAGATTTACGCTACTAACCCCGCTAGCGGTATCGCTTACCGTTCCGTAAATAGCGTTAAGCACTGAGAGCTGGGAGTTGGCAGCAGGAGACTGTATTGTTACCGTTGGAGCGGAAACGTCGTAGGTAACTGTTCTTGTCATATTACTCGCAGAATAATTCCCGGATAAATCCAGCCCGCGCATATCTATGACATACGTCACTCCGGTGGTCCATATAGAACTCAACCCTGTAATTTCAGCATAACTGCCGTTGGGGGTGCCGATATTCCATGAACTTGTCTCAACATTGAACCCGGTACCGTCAAAATAGTTGTTATCGCTATTACGTTTTATCCTGAACTCTGTTTGTGCGATACCATTTCCTTCTGCGTCCATTACGGTACCGGAAATTGCGGTGATAGAATTGTGGTACCCGTTGGATGGATACATAATTATTGGCTCAGGGCCGTTATTATCGAACTTAAACGTAACCGACGAAATACCGGTGGGGAATGATACCTGTATATTCCCTGCGGTATCCACTGCTTTTGATATCACATTATATGACGTA